>NZ_JBHZPE010000003.1:0-211547 GCF_042787985.1 Peribacillus sp. YIM B13481 | reverse complement strand
CTGTTCAATACAGAGATCATCTTCTAGAGATAGCCTAACCTTTTTTTAAAATTGTCCTTTACATAGGGTACAGTTTATAATTATGGCACCTTCTTTCTTTATCTCGATTTAAGTCCTTCTCTGGCCCGTACGGCTGCCTCAGGAAAATCGGTTATGATGGCACTGCACCCCAATTTGAATAATCTTTTCATCTCGGCTTCCTCATTGATGGTATATGGCCGTACAGCAACACCCATGCTCAACGATGCTTGAATAACAAAATCAGGGGCAGCCCGGAAATTTGGATGGATTGCGCTCCCGCCTATTGCTTTGGCATATATCCACGGCATGTACAGACCATCCCTATAAAGCGGTGCCGTCTCCAGTTCCGGTGCCAATTGATGGCATTTAACCAAACTGTAATGATTGAATGATGAAAGGATAATCCTTTCATCCATTTCGTAGGCACGGGTGAGCTGTATGACTTTCTCTTCTAAACCTGGATACAGAAAAAGCGTGTTTTTCAGTTCAATATTGCAATAAAGCTGATTGTCGTTAAGCCAGATAAATAGTTCTTCAAGCGTCGGAATGTTTTCTTTACTCAATTTCCCCTTAAAGTTTGGGGACGCATTAAGTGTTTTCAACTCCATCAAGGTCCTGTCTTTTACATACCCTGAGGCATTCGTGGTCCGATCGAGCTTTTCATCGTGAATGATGACCACTTCTCCATCTTTCGAGAGCTGGACATCCGTTTCGATTCCGTCAGCCCCCACACGTGCAGCTTCTTTGAACGCAGACATCGTATTTTCCGGATGTGTTCCTGACGAGCCTCGATGTGCAAAGATTAAGGTCATGATGAAATCTGCCACCTCTCCCAAAAATCGTTATATCCCAATTTTATGAACAGACACAGCAAATTATTTTCATCTAGATCAATCATTTATCGGAAACTTTCAAAATGCAGGTGATTATTTTCGGCATAGAAGGTTCCTTTCGTCAAACAACTCAATTTCTTTTCCAAACTTTTGATTTGCCAGCAGGTATCCGGAAAGGCCATTTGACCAATCGTTATTTCACCTTCCCCTTTTGATTCAAGCATATCTATGATTGACTTCCGTTTCTCATCCAATTGAAGTATTGCGCCATCAATTTCTTCAATCAACATTTTGTTTGTTCATATTCCTTTATTGATTCGAGTTCCTTTATTTTTGATTCATATAAAAGCAAAGTATCATTCAATCCTTTTTTTAAAAGATTACGGTCAAACCCCTTGCCATTAATTATCGTTTTCCCTCCATACGAATCCCGATAACTGCCGCTCTAACTTTTCCATCCGCCTCAATAACGACGCCGATTAATTTTCCATCTTTTCATCCGTGAAGATATTCTTGGCTTTTTAGGAAACTCCCCGGCGAATATGTCGCTAAACTAAAAAAAATTAATGATTCAGATAATGAATCCCGCTTTTTCCACCAAACAAAAACGCCTTTTATTTATTGGATTCTTCCTGCAAAATCCAATAAATAAAAGGCGTTTAATTTTTTTTAATCGGCAGCGTAAAAAATTGAAGTTGCCGATTATAAAAAATCACAAAGCAACTTCTTCCTGTCCCCTTACCACCAGACGGAGAGTTCTTATTTATATTTAGCGGCTCTAGCCTTTATATGGTCAATGGTTACCCTGAATCTTAACAACCGTTTCCCCCTACCCCTGTCAAGATGCTTTATGCTCGAGACGGAGCTTATCGGCCACCATAGCAATGAATTCGGAATTTGTAGGTTTTGCCTTAGTCATGCTGACGGTATAACCGAACGGTTTTGGGGGGCTTTATCCCGCTAAATTCCGATAAATTCACGGCAAAATTGGACGGCTTTATCGGCACCTCTACGAAAAATTTATAGGAATCAGGAGGTTCGCTAAATTGGCGACAAATCAGACGTACAATTCACGTAAATTCGCGTTCAAAAAGCGCGATAAAATTCAGAAGGGTTTCAACGTAAGGGAAGCGTTCGACTTGTTTATCGAAGCTAAGAAGTTGGAGAAACGGTCGGATAAAACCATCAAGGCGTATGCTCAAATAATCGGAAAGTTTTGCGGGTGGTACACCGATAATAATTACGAGGAGCTTAACGAATCCGCTATCGGAGAGTATATTCGGTACATGACGTTCGATAAAGTTAAGTGGGACGACCACCCGACGAACCACTCTGCGCAAAAAGGCGTGTCGGCACGATCGATAAATAATATCATTCGAGTGCTGCGCGTGTTCTTTAATTACCTGGTCGACCACCGTTATATATCGCACAACCCTGCGGAGAGCATCAAATACCAAACGGAAACTGACGATACTTTCGAGGTATTCGCTGACGACGATGTAATCCGACTCATAGCTACGCCGAATATAAAAACGTTTACCGGCTTTCGGGATCGCGTAATGATGTTAATTTTAATCGATACAGGGTTACGTATCGGAGAGCTCACTAATCTTCGAATAAATGACGTAGACTTTACGTTAAGACAAATAACTGTGCGTGGCGAAATATCTAAGTCCAACCGCACGCGCATTTTACCTTTAACGAAGAAGACTGTCGGAGAGATACAGACCTTGGTCGACTATATTAACGTTGAGCCGGACGATTATCTATTTCTTACGTCGTTTGGGGAACGTTACAATTCGGATACCTTTGCGAAGATGCTTAAGAAGTACGCAGCTAAAGCAGGAGTCATCGACGTGCGTGTATCGCCACATACATTCCGCCATTACTTTGCGATTAAGTATCTTCGTTCAGGTGGTAACTCCTTTTCGTTAATGAAGATACTCGGGCACACCGACATCAGCATGACGCAACGTTACGTCAAATATGCCGAAGCAGATATAAAAGAGAATCACGAAGTAGCATCTCCTGTCGCAAACCTTTTCAAAGAAGGCAACGCTAAGAAGCGACGTGGACGACTATATAAATAAGAAGAAAGGCGACCAATTGCGGTCGCTTTTTCTACTTTTACATACGAAAAAAAGCCCCGACCCAAACGGACGATTCCGCTTAAGGTCAAGGCATGATTTACTATTCCTTCTGAAATCCGGTTTCGAACTGAGCCAGATTCTTTGCTTTAATCTTGGAGAACACTCCTGGGTGAATGTAATAACTACTCGATTCATTGTAAAATCGTGGAAACTCTACATATAACATATCGCTAAAGTTTTTATAGTTAATTTCATCAGCTGTTGCACGATCCCACGTAACTTTTACAACTTCAGTTACTTTTTCGTTACCCTTACTATCAATCATAGTTGTCGGAGTTATTATTTCCACCTCTTTAACTTCCGAATTTTTAAACAACATCTCTATTAACGTTAGCCCTTGATGTGCCGTTGAACTTGCGATTTCCGTTTCATCCCAGTGTGATTCATCAGCTCGGAATATCACTTTAACGTGCCCGTCCTTTATTTCAACTTTATCAACGTCAGCAATACGTTCCTTTAAGATTGGCGTTACTTCTTCGCTATTAAGTTCTACCTTATCAATAGAAGGCTTCGGCTTAGCTTCGACTGCCTTTTGTTCAGGCTCTGATGCCGTAGTTTCTACAGACTTAACCGGCCTATCTTCATCGCCACATGCCACCAGACTTAATACGATTACCAATCCGCCAAGCACCTTTAATATCTTCCGCATTTACATCGCCCCTTTTCCTTAAGTATAAACGGAACCTCCCGTAATATGATAGAATCATTTCCAAAATAAACCAGCGTGTGAGTTTCGTATAGTTGCGTCAGAATTGCGTGCACCAACCCCCCGAAGTGAAATTTTACTGCGCGGATTTATAATACAGCAGATGCAGAGATATTCGACCCCGGGCTTGGGGTAAATCGGTCATCCCCCCCGTCGTCCACTCCCGATACACGTGCGTATGTCTTCGTTGGCACGCGAATTGCTTAATTAATTTATTCATTTCGCTGCATGAACAACGCAATTCTAGTTAACATAATAGACATTTGCGGTAGTTAACTAATTACATAACCGTTGGAATGACTACGTTTGTGCATACGCAATTATTATCGAATATACATTATTTAAACATCGTTAATTTAACGCCATTCATACGACTATCACTCCGCCTAATGATCCCGTCATACTGCATAAGCTGAGCCTTCGAATACAGGGGCAATTGGATTATACAACCCCCTGAGATTTTCGGAGGCACATCCGGCAGGCCCCGCGTGCAGAATATACGGGAACTAATCGGAAATCCTTACGTTATATTACCCCGTCAAAACGTTTCGAGGGGCCGTCCGTCATGAGCCCCGTGCACGCAAAACGTCGGAAATTGCGTAATTTTGTAAACCAGTTATTACCACGAAAACCCTTGATACGACTACATTTCGGACATTGTCAGGTCATACGACATTATCACGTTATGCCCTGCGATTGTATCTAAAACGCTGTACCATATTCCGGTATTCCTGTTCGTAAGCCTTAGCGAAATCCTCCCGTTGTTGCCACTTCCATAACGTCATACGCGAAACTCCCGCCTCTTCTGCGACTTGCTCCATCGTAAGCCCTTGCCGGTATACTAGCCGGAAAGCAGCAAAGCGTTGAATATTTGTTAATGGTCGCGGTGCTGGTCCTCGTTTACCCATACGATCTCCTCCTTCGAATATAAAAAAGCCGCCTTAAAGGCAGCCTGATTTTTACGTATCCTCACCTTCATACTTCCGATAACAATTATTGATCGCCCTTACTATGTCTAATAAAACGGGGTTCCCCTTCGCTAATTCATCGGCGTACCATTGCTTTCGTTCTTCTACAGTTAGTTTCATTAAGCCGGAATTAATAATTATGGTCGCGTTACCAATCTTATATTCATAAGGCTTCTTCTCGTCCTCCACGTCAATTCCTCCTAAAACACCGTTTCTTCCAGTGTTTCTTTCGAGGATGAAATGTAAACCAGTACGGCCGCCCCTTTACTCGTGTACCTCCACCGCTATTATTTCCGACATCTTCAAGCGCTTCACTTCGTCCGCTTCCGTTTTCAGCCGTACTTCCTTACGTATAGGATCGACGTAATGTACGCGTCCTATTATTTCGTAATTAAAGCCGTCCACCCACTTCATAATCTTCACCGCAAAATTATATTCCCTCGCATAGCAAATACGTTGGTCGAATTCTTCGAATTGAAACTCATCAATAATCGGTTTTCGTTTTCGGTGGTAATCCGTATTTAATTCACGCAGCATCTTCGTATATTCGGGTAGGAATGCAGCTGGAGCCCACTTGACCTTGCCTCTATCGCGTATTGTCATATCGTCAACCCCTTCGTAACGGTAACGACATTATAACACGAACACACGTTCTTTAGTCATCCAAATAAAAAACGCCCTATTATAGGACGCTTAGTTCAATATCACCCTTTAAACCACTTCTCATTAATTTCTGGAACCTTCTTCGTAAAAGCGTCAATAACGAACTGAGCCGCCAAGTTTTCACCTGGATCAACGTCATGATCTGCGGATGACTTCACTCGTTGATGCCCTGCTAATTCAGCCGCTTTAACTAAGCCAACTAACTTGCGTCCAATTTCCTCATAAGTTACTTCATCAATCCTTGCCATTACTTCACATCTCCCTTTTCAAAATTCATCATTTTCCCTACAACTTCATCGCGAAAGATACATTCAATTTCGGAATAGCAATCAGTTGCTTTATAATTAATACCATTTACTCGACCCATCTTGCGAAATACCTTAGCTAACAGATTCTTCGCTTCTGCTTCAGACATCTCCGTAATTAACTTATTAAGATTGTCATTAAACGTCATTCTACCAACTCCTCCCAATTATATTTCGACAAATATTAAGACAATTCCTTTTTCTCTTTTTTCAAATAAATAAAGCCAGCCCGAAGGCCAGCCGTTAATTTTTAAGCGCCCGCAAATCCGGCTCTTTCTACTTTTTTGACGAATAAATCGAACAACTTTTCTGCGTCTTTCTCCGTTGATTCTGTTCCGTGTAAATGAACGCCACCAAAATTGTACGTATTCCCTCCGCCTTTTCCAGACGAATACTCCTTGTTCTCTTGCTTCGTAAGGACCCTTTCGCCTTTATGCAAGCTAGCACCGTACCCATCGTAAGGAACACGTGAAAGTCCGCCTGCATGCGATGTTTGGCGGCCTTGACCTACCGATTTGCTATACGCCGAAGCGCTTGTAACATTACCCCAACTTACTTTCGGTACTATCGGGATATTTACGCCTGGTATCTTATTCAGGACGCCAATCATTTTATTGACTCCGGAAACAACCGAGTTGACCATGTCGCCGGCTTTGCTCTTGATAGTGTCGAAGTTTTTATAAATAGCTACGCCAGCTGCAACGATTTGACCGAATGGCCCAAGCATGGCAATAACTGCGCCTTTTAAAAATCCGAGTTTATTCCAAAGCTCGACTGTTTTCGCTTTGACCGTATCCCAGTTGCGATATAGATAAACGCCTGCCGCGACGAGCAAACCGATTGTAGCGATAACCAAGCCGATAGGGTTAGCTAAAAGTACGCCATTAAAAAGGGCTGCGGCCGTTGTAGCACCGACGTTTGCCAGTTTATAAGCGTTCATCATCGTAGTAACGGTACTAATGACAGACATTGCGACAAAGCCTGCCTTCAGTACGACGAGGCCTCCACTTACCGCAATAATCGTTTCTCTAATCGCCGGCCAGTTGTTCGCAATTGTCGTGGCTAGACTTATAGCTCCGGAGACTGCTGCGCTGAACGTCTCTTCCGCCTTTACCTTGAAATCCGCAAACTTACCACTTTCCATGAAGGCAGTAAACTTGTCAATAAACGGGGCCACGGAACTTAGCGCTGATTCTCCGAGCCCTACGAGAAATTGCTTCGTCGTGTCAACGAGCTTGCCCCATTTCGCATAGGTTGTATCGTTTACTTTTCCGAGATATTTTGTATCAATCCCGATATCCGATAGTACCGTGTCGAGCGCCCTCAACTTCTCGGCCTGATTGGCTGCATCTTTAATCGGCTGAACCTGATCTTTCGTCAAATTGAAACGGTCTTTCAGAGATACCAAGTCACCTCCGAGAGCCTCTTTAATCGCAAAACCCGCGCCTTCAAAGCCTTGCATCGGATTGAGGTAACTTAAGCGTTCGGTTAAATTGACCATCGTCTTAATCTCATCGGTATTTTTTGTTAACGTCGAAAAGGATTGCGTAGAGCTTAACGCTTCCTGGTATGTCATTACGGAGTTTACCGCCTTGTTTTGGATGAAGTCGGAAAGTTCTTTCGCCGCTTTAACGTCCCCGCTAAACATTGCCTCTAAGCTCACCTTGTTATAATCGAGTTTCATCGCTTCACCGATCGTTGCGTTAAGTAACTTTTGCGCTCCGACTAAACCTATGACACCGGTCGCAGCTGCGCCTAGACCCATTGTAAATCCGGACATGTTCGTCCTCATTTTGCCGACGCCTTTACTTACGGATTCCGCATGCTTTTGAAACGTCTGCATTTGCTTCGACATCAGGCGCATTGGTTTCGTCATATTATCTATAAGACTGAGTCTTGCTTTTAACTCCATCTAACTCAACTCCTCGGTTATCCTAATCGCAATCACGCTGCCTTCGTCCCAAAGTCGTGTAGCCTCTTTGCGGTGCTTATATTCGGCAACAGAGTCGCCAGCGTTGCGAGCTTTCACAAACAACTCCATCTCGGCCAAGCATGATAAATTCGATTTAATTAACTCACCTAAAATTTGATCGTTAACCGTCGCGTTAAATTGACTTCGGCACTTTGAAAGCCTACGAAGTACATTTCGTGAAAACTTACCTTCGTGTTCATCGATGCGTTGGCACAAAATACCGAATTCCAGATGGCGTTGAGCCCTCGCTTTTCTTAGTGCGTCGTTCATAATTTCTCATCCTTTCGAATTTGGATAAATAAAAAGCCGCCCTTTTGGGACGGCCTAAACTTTCTTCAATTTTTTCATTCTTTAGCAGCGCCCTGTTTTTCACCAGTAAGAAAACCCATAGTGCCAGTCATACCTGCAGTAATTATAGGCCCTATTACCACCCAAACATCTTTTGAAATATCAGGCTTTACGATAAAAATAGTACAACCAAAAAGAGCTAATAATATACTAATTATTCCAACTATATAAAGGACTATAGATTTGTTTTTCGATTCCCCTTCAATACGCTTTGCTTCTGCTTCAGCAAGTTTCACTTCACCTGTGGCTTTTATTTGAGCCGCAGTTTGAGGTTTATTATTTGCAATATACTGCTTGAGGAACGCCTCCTGTATTACAGTATTTGTTGCTGAACTAGGCTCCATTGAGGGTGCAGTTGTAGAACTCGAACTTGAAGTGGAGCTTGAGGAAGTCGACGTTTCAATGGTCATAATACCAACTCCGAAATGCCAGAAAGCTTAAAATTATCCTCTCTTGATTTTATCACCGACAACATATCTTCCTTTTGCAAAGATACAACTGGAATATTATTCATATCTCTTTGGATAACAATACCATACTGCTCTGGACCGTTATTTTCACTAACGCTACCTTTGCTTATTTCAACAACATCATTAAAAGATAAATCATTACTCTCAAACCTTTTGTTAAATCTTAAGTTAATCTCTTCTAACTCCCCTAGATCGTCTTTGAAATATTTTGATTGTATTACTTTAGCAGGATCATTTCGTTTGTAAAAATATCTTCCTATAAAACCAAACCTAATAATATTCTTCGAACCAAAAACGACGTTAGAAAATAAGCGTATTTTTGAGATGAAATTTTCAAAAATAACAGAAGCAGAATCACCCGAATTAATACAATTCATCACGAAATCTATCCTATTTTTAGCAATATTACAAACGTAAAGACCATTTGAACTTTGCATAGTAACACTAGGAATTTCAGGCGGAGCATCTGCAGGTATCGGAAGTATAGTCGGCATCTGATCAAATACACCATCTAGTGCTTCATCGATTTTATTTATGAATTTATCTGGGCGATTATCCATCTCCTCAAAAAACAGAGCGAACTGCAGTTGAATTAACTTTTCTTTTGACATTATGTATACTCCCTTTACTAATTTCATTAGATGAAGTATACAACATTTGGACAATTTATTAAATAAATATCCAAGTCATAAGATAATAAATAAATATTATAATAAATGGAGGTAATAAAATTGAACAAATAAAATAAATAGTTTTTTTATTAATCAATATAAATCCCTCCTTATAAAAATGATATTTGTTAAATCAAGAAAAAATGCTTTATTCAGTAGATGCTTCTTCGACTGTATATCCTTTTTCCTCCTACATCTGTCTATATGCAGTTGGGTTATATATAATAAAAAGACGCCCGCGGGAAACGGACGCCAATCTCAGGAGATTATTTCGTCCCTCTACGTTAGTCATGACCAGAACTAGGTTCATCTCGGGAGCGATACTATCTTGCGTCTAAATCCTCGCTACTTATGAAATACCACCCAACCGTATAGCCTGCGATAATTTCTAACTTGTTGAACTGCAAAGTAAGTTCGTTGAAAACTTCCCGATCTTTTAAGGTAAACGTCTCTACGGTATTGTGGTCCGTATAGATTTTGAAGGTAAGCGATCCGCCCGAACAGCCGACAACTAAGCCGACTTGATACTTCGGGAAGGTAACAGTCTTATTTCCTTTACCATTTCCACCCCGTTGGGGCTCGATTCTATTACCGCGTGGCCTCATCGTTAGCACCTCCGTCATTGTTATGTCTTGTTTGAGCGAGTAATTCTGAAATTCTCCGTTGAATATCCATATAGCGTTGGGCCTCCGGATCAACTTCAACGACTTTTTCGGCTTTTTCCTCTTTCTTATCGGCTACCAGCGCCGGAGACTCTAATCCCTTACTTTCATAATAGGCTTCCGGATCTTGATAAAAACGAGTTGCTTCCCTTGAAAACACTTCATCTATGAGACTAAATTCGGGATTTAACGAAGGATTGTCGCCTGGCATTACAAGAGTGAATAATCGATTGTTCATGTTAGAATCGGCAGCCTCGATGATGCTCTCAGCTTCAATGACTTCTTCCGGTGTAAATTCTGTCTGTACCCGTTTATATAGCTGAGTTAGTTCGCTCTTGAATCCATCCGCGTTACTAGTGTCACTGAATTTCCCAGCGATTTCGTGGAAACTCTCTAACAGCAACGTTGCCGTTCCTGCGTCATTTAGATTATCTACAAAACTGGCGATTTCTTTCATAGATGCTTTCGTATCTAACATTGAAATTTTGAACTTTAATTCCGACAACGCTCGGCTAAACTTCAATTTAGTTGCATCGTCCGGGTAAACTACATTTGATTCAATGACACCTTTTGCAATCGTTTTGGCTTCTTGTAGGTTCCTCTGATATTCTTGTTTTCTTAGGCTTACTTTTCGCATAAATATTTCAGTTTGTTCCTTTTTAAGTTCTGCTATCTTTTCAGCCTTGCCTGTTGGCGAAAGACTTTTGTCACCTTTGATTTTCTTAATCATGTCACGAATAGGAAGTGCCTCTGCCTTAAGAAATCTTGATTTGTTATCTCTAATTTCATGTGCCTTTTGAATTGAAGTTAAAGCTTTTTCGATGTTTGTCATATTAATAGTCCCCTTTTTAGTTTTATTGAATTGCGTCTTTTATCCGTCTACTCTTACGCGGAACCGGTCTCTTTTCAACGTTTCCACGAAATCATACAACTTCCCGCGGACTGAACTCGAAGAGAGCGATTCCCAGCTGTAAATCAAACATGTTTTACTTCGAATAGTCTCGCCTGTCTCATCGCTAACCGCGTCAAAACGAACATTAGTATTTACCGAACCGAACTCCGTAGTTGCTGTCCTTTTAACCGTAACGCTAGGCGGTTGATTTGGTTCTGGCTCGGGCTTTGGAACTGGTCGTGATACTATCATTTGTGGTTGCGTCAGCTCTTTAAACGGCTCTAAATTTCCGCTATAGATCATATGACGTACCCGCAGGCTTTGCAGTACTTTAAGAAAATCGACATACTAAGTCATCCTTTCGTTATTTCAATAATTTTTTGTTCATAGTCGGCAATCCTCCGGTGCTGCTTCTCGATAAAAGCGATGTCTGGCTCCGTTCCTGCTATCGCGTCCAGTACCGCTTGTCCTTCGATCCTTGCTTTAGCATTAGCGATCAATTCAAGGTAATCCTCTGCCTGCATCCTGACCCCTCCGTTTTAAGTGCGTATATGGTACGCTTTTCAATGAAATAGCTTCTATTTACGGTCTTCAAATTGATTCCGAGGGTGTTTATACCTTCTGGCATCCAAGGCCCTAAAAACACCTATTTTGATACGTTTACGCCGAGCAAGTGAATAGCACTGCGTTTCCTTGCTGACGGAACTTTATATTGAATTCCTACGATTTCGCCGTTCTTGGAATAGTCAGCGAAAGGAATAAAGTCAGGATAGGAACGCTGGATTTTCTGAGTAGTGCGTTTGTCTTCCGTGTAAGCCATGAGCCAATCGGAACTTACCCGCCATATTTCATTGTTTTTATTCATCGCATCGCTTGACATCCCTTCGTGAATTGACTTATAATTATAATGGATAATATTATGCATTTTCACTAAATGTTTTTAAAAAAATTAATCTAGCTTACTAATCCTTTCGTAAAACTCCAGAAATTCAGGGGTAATATCGAAACTCTTCGCTACTTTTGTTTTCATTCCATATGTGATCTGGCGTTTCCCAGCTTCAATCATCACAATATTACTCTCCGAAACATCCAGAAGCTCTGCAAAACTTTTTTGACTGTGTCCATGAAAACTCCGCAACGCTTTAAACATTTTATTATTCATTACTTTCCACCTCTTTCCTTACAAAATATCCAAATAATAATTGGGCACGTCTGCCCTTCTATAATAATTGGCGCCGTTAGGGTGGTTTTTAGCTTGATTTATCAGCTATTATTACGATTTTTTCATGTTCTTTTGGAATGTTTTGCTTCTCTTTTTTCTCTTTCGTATCTCCTAAAATATATTCGTAAGCATAAGTCGGCAGGAACGTCCCAGTCTTCTTAAAACGAGTTTCTGCGTTTTCCTGACCCTTCTTACATTCATCGCAGCAATATTCCGTATTGGTTGACCGTGCTTTAAGTCCGGTCCAATTAAACCTAGCGCTTTTATAATGATCCTTCGCAATCGGATAATAATTATCACAGGCGTAATATTTACAACGTCTCCATTTCCGTCTTTCTTTCCGATATTCCTCAGGTGTTATATAATTCTCCGGGGCGTCCAGCCGTTTCATTAAGTCGTCGTATAAATCCCTCAGATTATAATCGTTTCGCTCAACATACTCATATTCCATGCGTTGCCACTCGGCTCGCGTACGACTTGCTACAGCTTCCATATGAGCGGTACGAATCAAATACTCTGCGTTAAAGTCTAATAAGTTACCGGCAGCCTCTAACGTATAAAGCGGGGCTCTTTTTAAACGATCGTCAGGCACGTTTGCGTAAGCCTGTAAGCCTTCGTATTTCTTTGCCGGGAATTCCTTCGATGTTACGTATTTGCTAGTGTTCCGCATTCTGTCCGGCGCTTTACCCGTCTCTTCAACGTAGGCCTCGATCGCTCTGTCCACTGATTCTGCAACGACTTCGCACCGCGCTTTCATTTCTTCGGATCCAGTCCCCTTTGCCGGTGCAAATCCGTAAGCCGAGCGGAGTTTTAGCATCGTGGCGTTTAGCTCTATTTTGGCCTGAGCCTCCGATATTGCCGATTTAATTATTTGATTTGTCGATACACTTGCCATCATTACTCCTCCTTTGTAACGCGGTTAATTAGGTGTACGCGTTATCTCTTTGTTGTTCTGTTGAACTTTCTCTTTTACGAATAAATACTAATAAATAACACCCCTTGGCGTTCCTACGTTAGTAGGGGCGCAATCTTTTAGGTCTAATTAATAGGTCTAGTTATTAGTTCTAGTTCACACCTAACTGAGCCATTCTGTACCCTAGATAATTAGGTGTACTTAGTTTATTACCCCGTGTACTTAGCACGCCATTGCCTTATTCGCTCCTTACTGGCAGCCTTCCGTTCTTCATATCGTTTCGTAGTCAATTGATAAGATTCCAGTGCCAGCGGAAACTCCAGGAAAAATTCTTCTTCACTTAGCGGAACAAGCGGAATGTAGTAACCCTTTTCCGGGAAGTCGATTAAGCCGGCCTCCTTTAGGTCGTCCAGATGCTTACTAGTAGTGTCCGGAGCTTTGCCGTATTTTACAGCCAACGTTTCGACGGCTGGCCATGCGTAGCCCTCTTTTGGATTGTAATAATCGATAATCAACGCATATAAAAATAACTTATCGGCGCTCATCCTTTCGTGAAAAATGTAGTGCTGTGCATCGCTTGGCAACGGGATGAAAAATCTATCGCCAAAAGTCGGATCAAGCTTATCAAAAACCTTTCTTTTTTCCATTTTGATTCCTCCTTTGGATATTTTTAAAAGCCCAGCCGAAGCCGGGCAATTAATCAAAAATCTAGTTCTTAAAATCAATAAACACTTCAGGAAATGCAAAATCGTAACAACTGCAAGTTCCCATTAAAATCACTGCCTGTTTCTGTTCTAAGTCCCAAAAATCAACCTCACTATCAACGAATAATTGCATCAATTCATCCTCATTCAGCTCTTTAGCTACTGGAGGGAACTCCGGATTTTCATAAATTAACTTTGTCGGTGAACCATTTTCCATTACGAGAAATGCGTTACCAGCCCCTTTGTATTGATCTTCTACTTGCGTGTTTATTAGTTTGATATGATCCATTAAAATCTCTCCCTTTTAATTTATTTACCTTTCTGCCATTACATATAAAGCCGCGGTAATGAATGGTTTTGGACACTTTCGCCGTAAATTTTAAGGCGCTTACCCTATAATAGGCATGAGAACCTAAAACCGCGCACCCCTTCCTCTTCATGTATGTCACATGACTTTCCGTTTTCGGACACTTTTTCTACGAGAAACTTGTTTCTTAATCTGTATGTCGCGTGAGCAATTGAATCCGCGCACCTTTTCGGAAAATAATCTATCCCTACTATTAATGCCGCCCGACTTCCAGCTTCCGCGCACTTTCTTGCGCCTTAATATGTTTGACGCATGACTTTCCGTTTTCGGACACTTTCTTACCATATATGACGCATGAGTTGGCGGAATCGCGCATGTTTAAAATTCGTCCTTACTATAAAATAGGCGCGACTTTTCCTTTTCGGACATTTTTCCGCTAAGTTTTTTCCTCCTAGCCTATATTAAGAACGAGAATCGAAAACCGCGCACTTCGGAATATCACAATACGATACAGATGCCGTTTCAACTTCGCGCACTCATTAAAAAAACGGCTCACAGGTCAGCCTATTACCCACGAACCGTCCGCAATGGCACCCGATACAACCTCACCCGTTGCCGCGGTTATGAGGCTCCATCGGATGTCACCGTTTTATAGGGCGGCGCCAAACCGCCCGGATTAATTAACCTACAATTAAATCGATTAGAAACTCATTTTTGCAAGAATTACTCGTGCCCCTTAAATAGTCTCGATCATCAATATCTAAATTAATAATATAATGGTTAGGATTTTCGGTAGGGGTACACGCATAAATTTCGACGCCCTCTTCTACGACTAAGACTCTATTTTCTTCCAGCAAGACGCCAGTCATGTTGTCACTTGTAAAAGATTTATTTTCGAATATGAACTGTACCATTACTTTTCGTTTTAAATAATTCATGTGTTATAATCCCCTTTAGATATAGTTTTTTGTTTCGGCTCGTTAGGTATTGCAGTACCTTGCGGGCTTTTTACTTTAAAAATATTTGTACAACCTCTAGTACACTTGCGCCTATAAACCACTCAACATCGATTTTCTCCGGACCATTCTGCATACTCAACTCAAATCGCTTAGCTGTTGCCAAGTCTACAATCGGATTGCCTTCCGGAGTCCATTCCGTAATTTCCCTGAATACATAATCACGATCCTCGTAGATGGAAAGTGCCAACGATGAATTAATCACATGTACGGGTTCCGTCATTGTTTCACCGAATTCAGGATCGTCGGAGCAGTTAAAGTATGCGTTAGCTTTTACGATAGTCATGCAATCTCCTCCTTACTTATTCGACCATACAAGTGCTCAATTTCTACGTCCAGCAGTTCTCCGTAGCAATAACGCTGCTTTGCGCCAAGTTCCGGAATGTACTGCTTGATTTCTTCCGGTGAAAGTGTGACGAAGTGCGTCGTACCTTCTAAGTATAGGTTCCAGTGGCCGACTATCGTCTTCTTTCCGTGGACACTGACTGTTTTAGACTCTTCCCCGTTAATCCATTGAATCACTTTGTTTCCTCCCTGTTTTCGTTTTGAAGTTTTACTCTTGTAGTTTATCTCCTGACTTAATAATATTACTCCTGTAGTTAAACGTCAACAGTTATTTTAGTTTTTATTAAATAAGAGTTACACTTTTGGAGTTTAACGTTTATACTACTATTAAGAGCTGAATATTAAAGGAGTGAGGGTACTGTTATGGCAATTCGATTTGGTTTGAATGAGATACTAGGGGAAATTAAGGAAACAAGAAATAAGATTGCAGTAGAAGCGAAGGTTAGACCGGCTACGATTTACGATATGGCTGAGGGAAAAACAAAGCGAATAGAACTATCTACAATAGAAAGTATCTTAGACGTAATCAATGAGCTGGCCAGAAATGTAGAAGGACTAAATAAGACATATACAATCGATGATATCTTTAAATACAGCAAAAAGGATGCGGAATAAACCCGACATCCTTTTTTTATGGCTCTGTTAAAGTATGTTGTTGATTTTATTGATGAACTAACGGAGCAGAATAGTTTAATTAAAAGTCAACGGGTGATTAGCGGTTTGGGTGAACATTCCAAATGTCGGATTTCTAAGAAACCGTATATTGGAATAAGGTCACTTTCTGATTTAGAACGGTGGAACTACCGGTGTCCAGAATAAGGATGCTGCGGGACTTCAGAGCCATAACCCCATTTCCCCATGAATTTTTTTCCATTTTCATAAAAATCCAAATAAATTCCGCCGCTACTTTGTGATTGGGAGGTGGATCGAGTCCATGTTCCAATTAAACGATTTCCCGCTGATAATTTTCCTACGATTTTACCTATATCACTCTGGCTCATTGAAGGGTCACGGTAATATCCTTCAACATTATTAGTAGGAGTAGGGCTAAAATTACCAGAGTCATCATAATAAGTAAATTGTAAACGTCCGCCATCGTCTGTAAGCCATAATCCACCAATATCCAACTGTTGACGAACAAAATTTCGTTGATAAGGGTGGAGATATGACTCATAATTAGTGTTATTTTTATCCATTGACAAGGAACCTCCTTTAGTGAAATGTTAACAGTATATTCTAGACTATGCTTATGACCTAAATAGGAGTTTGTCTAATTTGTTAGTCATTTACTTATTTTAAGGACGGATATACCGAAACCCTCAGCAGTATGAAAAACAAGCAAAAAAAGAGAAGTTCACAAAGTGACATAAAAACCTTATGTTACCCTCTCTTGTTTTAAGGGAGGTTTTTTACAGACTATCTTGTTCAACTAACAGGTGCGTTAGCTCTATGATGGACTAAAGAAGACCACAATAAGTGGTCTCTTTTATTTGTTCAAACATTACAAGCCTATTTTTATTTAACAACGATCCGCACTCCACATTCGCTAGGCTTACTAACTGGCGCGCTTTTCAGCGATGCTACAAACTCCGTAAACGATTCACTCTGGAACACTTTGAAGGGGTAATCTTCGTCGATTGCATAACGCTGATCCGAAAGGATAAGGACGTGCGGGAACGGTTTTTCGATAAATCCACTTTCGTATAACTGGACATAGCGCTCGAGCTTTTCGTCCATTTGCTTCGTGCTATAAACTGTTTTCTGTACCTCGATAAAAAACGGAGTCTTCCTGAAACGTGCGCTGATATCCGGCTCGCAGCATCCGTCCTTTTTCTTCCCGTATTTTGGTTCTACGAGAAACGATTCCAGTTCGCCAAGCTTCAGTATTTCTTTATAAACGTTTAGGATCGCGAGGAAGTGTCCGATTTTCTGGCTTTGTTGTTTCATTTGGACATTAGGACCGAAATAGCAATACGGAATAAAAGCGGTCGAGCGCTGTATCTCTCCGTCCCTAAGTAACCGCAGCAAGACGTTATTCGCCGCATCCTTGGGACTCTTTAAGCCTGCGAAGAATAGCTCCGCGATGCTATCACGATCCATAACGCGGAATTTATCGAGCGCTTTAATTATCACCCTATCTCGTTTAGTCAACGACATCGTTAAACACGTCCTTTTCGGTTAATTCCTTTATGACCGGTTCCTCTGGCGTAACTTCTTTGACGGGACCCTTCGCAATCGTGAACGGATTAAGAAGTTCCTTCGCCTTTTTAATCGTAATATACGGCGCCTGCACCTCGTAAAGTTTATCGCTGTTCATTATAAATCGGCCACTCGTTTCGATGGCTTCCGCCCCTGGCGTATTGACTATCCGCGACTCGATAACATCGCGCAGTTTAAAGCCCATACTGACGGTCAGATTCGCACGAATAGTCGTGTCCAACACCTTGGCGTTTGGCCTTTGCATGGATAATATGGCGAATACTCCAAGCGTCCGACCAATAGCCACTAATTCCGTAAGGATTTCCATTACCTCTTCGTTTTTACGCAGCATAACGAATTCATCGATACATACGACCAAGTAAGGTCTGCGGTGCTCAGCTGGAAGGTCGTCGACGTGACCAACTTCGAATATTTCCGTTAAGTCGCTCCTTTCGTCGAGCTCCTTTTTAATGCCGCGTAACATTTTCCCAATATCCTTGGCGCTACTCAATACGCATTGAACATGCTCAACTTTGCGGAATATATGGAACTCCGACTTCTTACAATCGCCGAGGTATAACTCTAGTTCCGAGGGTTTTTTAGTGAGGATAAGCGTCGTTAATATAGAACGTAGTTGAGTGGATTTACCGGAGCCAGTTTCGCCAGCAATCAAGATGTGCGGCTGCTTTAATAAGTCGAATGCGTTATACTGCCCGTTTCGGTCCTTCCCGCAGATAATTCCGAGGGTAAAAGGCGAAACAGCTTCGCGTACACCTTCGACTTTGTACGGTAGCTCTTTCAGCATTGATGTCGCATAAATGGTCAAAACGTATTTCTTTAAATCGCCTTCAAGGGAAATTGACCTGCCAAAGTGCTGGCGGAAGACATACTCCTTCTTTTTTACCTCCTTCGGATCCATGCCGTTGAGCAAAGTAAAAGTATATCGGAGCGTCTTATTTACTTTGTCGAGGTGTATGGCGTGTATCTGCGGAAATATGGTGCGCTCAGTTCCGCCCTTACTTTTATACGTCTTATGCAATTCGGCACTCCGAAACGCTTTGATTAATTCTGCTTTGGCTTTCGATTTATAAAGAAATTCTCGAATCATTATTCCGCCCCCTTATAGCGATAGTAAAAACCATCCGATGGAACTGAATCCGCCAATCGTAAAAGCTAACCTCGTCACCGTTTCGATAGCCCATGCAAGCTCCTCACGGCCCGAACTGGCCGCGTATGTTTCTAAGAAATGCGATAGCATACCGATAGCAAATACGCCCAATACGACTGCATATATGCCGGCTACATCTGGCGATAAAAAGCTACTAACCGTTATGGACGGCATGAAACCGTACACGCTCGAATTTATGATGCGATTCGACTTCCCATATGTCCCCGCCATGAATTCCCTAAAGTCGATTACTTCTATTTGCTGTTTTCTAAACATTTCGCTCATCTCCGTTTATTTGAATTGTCTGTATAGTTTCTACCCTCCCCCGCACCCCCTCCCAACTCTCTCCCTCCGGTCCTTCCTTAACAGGTTTCCGAATCCCTATTACACCGGCTTTATTGCTCGTATAAGTCCACTTATCTAACTGAGTTGAATCTGTTACGGAATTGAAAATTAAAACAGCCTGTGTTATGACGCAACCGTTTTTCAACTGTGTTGAAATGCTCATAGTAGAGTGTATGGGAGTGCGCCCATAAAGTTGCCTGACCTAACAAAAATTTAAACGGAGTCGGCAAGTCGAAAGCATAAAAAAAACGCCCAACAAATGGACGTCATGATTCTTCCCTATAAAATATTTCGTTTACCGTCATTCCGAGCCTTTCGCTAATGAGTATGGCATTGTCGAGCGTAGGTTCGCGGGCTTCCTTTTCGTAACGGTTATACTGATGTACGCTTAGCCCTATAAATGCGGCAAATTCCGTTTGGGTCATACGATGATCATGACGTAATTCTTTCAATCGATTACGGATGGACATAGTTACCAACCCCTTACGCGAAAATAATAGCCGCCTTGTTTGGACGACTACGGAATTTTCCTATATACTGACTCGTAGAGATGCCGAGTTTATCCGCTCAATGCGATCAGCTTTATTGGTATTCCACCGCAAAGTTTTTCGGAATTGGCGATAAATTCACGATAAAATTCCCGTCCAAATTACCGTCAAATCAACGTTACTACCCCTGTCAAGATGCTTTATGCTCGAGACGGAGCTTATCGGCCACCATAGCAATGAATTCGGAATTTGTAGGTTTTGCCTTAGTCATGCTGACGGTATAACCGAAAAGGGATGAAATGGATTCTATATTGCCACGGCTCCAAGCCACTTCAATCGCATGTCGGATAGCACGTTCCACACGGCTTGCTGTAGTATTGTACTTTTTTGCAATATCCGGATATAAAACTTTGGTGATCGATCCCAATAGTTCAATATCATTATATACCATGGATATGGCTTCCCTTAAATACAAATAGCCCTTGATATGTGCAGGCACTCCAATTTCGTGAATGATGCTTGTGATGCTGGCATCGAGGTTTTTAGGCTTGGGTTCATTTTGGGGACGATAGCTAAACTGACTATGATTTTTTAAAACCGCCTGCCCTTTACCGCTTACCTGACGAATATGATTGGCTAGATTTTCCATATCAAAAGGTTTTAGGATAAAGTAAGACGCGCCCAAATCAACTGCTTTTTTCGTGACATCTTCTTGACCAAAGGCAGTAAGCATAATTACATTAGGCATAGCACCCCGTTTTAACTCACGAAGTTTTTCAAGTACACCTAACCCATCTAAATGAGGCATGATAATATCGAGGATCAATATATCCGGATCAACGCTTTCAAGCATCCCCAGGCAATCTTGACCGTTATGTGCCACCCCAATTACTTCCATGTCTTCCTGTGCAGAAATGTATTCTTCCAGAAGGCCAACAAGTTCTCTATTATCATCTACAACGCACACCTTAATTTTTTTCACGCTTGATTTCCTCCTCAACTACAATTGGTCTTTTTTTCTATATGACTAAATTCTATTGTAATTGAACTTTTCGACAATGGAAACTAAATTCCTTTTATTTTTGAAAAAATATAAGGAATTCAATATTATTCTCCGGATATCTCTTGTTTTCGACTTCGTTTGCTATTCGAATGAACCGATTGTCGAAAAATCTTCATTTCGTTTTC
This sequence comes from Peribacillus sp. YIM B13481, assembly GCF_042787985.1. Lineage (NCBI taxonomy): Bacteria > Bacillati > Bacillota > Bacilli > Caryophanales > Bacillaceae > Peribacillus > Peribacillus sp. YIM B13481. The sequence continues at coordinate 190,991 of NZ_JBHZPE010000003.1, read as the reverse complement.
ATTTTATCACATCGTTTTAAAAAAACATCTATTTTTTGAAGAAATCATATTTAATTCCTACCCATGACCTGCGTTTTATAAAAAAAGGGCATCCAAAAGGATACCCGGTTTCATTAGCTTGCCTTTTCATAATTATCTTTGTCATATATATTTATACCGGCTTCGTTTAACATCCATTCGATATGAACTCCATACCCACTTGTAGGATCATTAACAAATACATGGGTGACTGCACCGATTAATTTCCCATTTTGTATGATGGGACTGCCGCTCATTCCCTGAACGATCCCACCCGTTTTTTGAAGCAATTCTTTATCCGTCACTTTTAAGACCATTCCTTTAATCGCAGGAAACTTCTGTGGTATTGAACTGACGATTTCCACATCGAATTCCTCTACTTTGGAACCATCCACCACCGTCAGGATTTTAGCTGGTCCTTCCTTTACCTCATGGGAAAGGGTGATGGGGAGCGCCTTGTCATTTATCCCATTTTTAAAATCTTGATTTAATTTCCCAAAGATCCCAAAGGGACTATTGCGATTGATATTTCCTATTTTTTCTTTATTAGAAGAAAAGCGTGCCAATTTTTCTCCCGGATCACCATTGCTTCCCTTTTCGATGGACGTGACAGTCGATTGAACGATCTGTCCGTCCTTTACAACAATCGGCTTTTTTGTATCCATATCGGAAATGACATGTCCCAATGCCCCATATTTTTTCGAGTCCGGGTGATAAAACGTCATCGTTCCGATGCCGGCTGCTGAATCACGGATATACAAACCTAATTTGTAAGTTCCTTCATTCTTATCTTTCAAAGGTAAAAGGGTACTATGAAGCACTTTATTCTCTCGGTTAATGACCAAATTCAACGCCTGACCCTTTTCACCTGCCTGTTGAACAAAAGGGGTTACATCCCCCATCTTCTTTATCGTCTGACCATTGATTTCTGTAATAATATCACCTATTTCAATTTTCGCTTTTTCTCCTGGTGATTTTTTTCCCTGCGCAGTATCAATAAGATGATGACCTACTACGAGCACCCCAAGAGTATTAAGCTTCACTCCAATGGATTGGCCTCCAGGCATGACTTTAAAGTCTTTTATCACTCTAATGTCGACCTTTTTGGCAGGCAGGCCTGCTACATCGAGTAACACTTCATTCGTCCCTGGTTTCTCAGCACCAAGCGTAATTGAAGTTTGCTCATCATGAAGCGAAATCCCATCACTGGATCCCGAAGCTTTTGCAGAAACAGGCAATGATTTGGAAATACTATATTGACTTCCTTCAAATAGTACAAGATGATTTGGAATTAAAAAATATTCACGAGATGGCTGGTATAACCCTAATGTTAATAGCGAAACAAGGAGAATTCCACCGATGATTCTGTTTATCCATACAAATTTCAATCCATTCACTCTCCTCGCTCTCTGAAACTTTATGGCTACACCTTTAATTTAGCCCTCAGGACAGTCATTTATAACAGGTACACAAAATAAAAGCTATCCGTTTTTGGATAGCTTTACAATGAATGCTTATGATAAAAGTTTAAATAATCTTCTTACTGGCCCATCAAGATGTAATCTTTAGCCTTTTGGCCAGCTGAATTAATTCATTGGCATGCTGCTTCGTCAAATCCGTAATCTCGACTCCTGAAATCATCCTGCCGATTTCTTTTATTTTTTCAGTTTCAATTAGAGGCTTTACCGAGGTATTCGTACGTCCAGCCCTTACATTTTTCGCTATGAAAAGGTGGGTATCCGCCATAGCTGCCACCTGTGGTAAATGGGATATGCACAGCACTTGAGACCCCGTTGCCACTTTATAGATCTTTTCAGCAATCGATTGTGCAACCCGTCCGCTCACACCCGTGTCCACTTCATCAAATATAATCGACGTTATGCCTTGGTGCTTTGAAAAAATGCTTTTCAAAGCCAGCATGATCCTCGACAGCTCTCCACCCGATGCAATTTTAGAAAGGGGTTTTAACGGTTCCCCCGGATTGGTGGAAATATAAAATTCCATCGAATCCAGCCCCGATTGATTAATGCCCCTATCTGATAACTCATCGAAAGTATAAGCCGTTTGAAGGAAATGGGGTTCGAAAATTGTCTTTTCCATGTATAAATCTTTTAATTCCTGATGGATCTTTTTGGTTAACTGCTGAGCGAATGTCTGACGAAGGTCAGACAAATTCTTTGCTTCAACAATTAAATCAGCCTTTATTGATTTCATTTCCTTTTCAAGCTTTGCTATGTGTGTTTCCCTATTTTGCAGTTTTTCGACTTCTTCTTCTATGCCTGCACCATATTCCAGGATTTCCTCGATGGACCGCCCGTATTTACGTTTTAATTGATTTATTTCATTTAGGCGACTTTCAATGAATTCAACACGTTCTGTATCAAAATCCAAAGAGTCTAATTGATCTCGGATGTTCGATACGGCCTCTTCAAGAAGGAAGTAACTATTTGATACGGTCTCGGAGCTGTTTTTTAAACCTTCATCAAGCCCTGCCGCCTCTTCCAGGTTATTCATGGCTACGGAAAGCCAATCAATTGCATGCTGCTCACCATTTAAAGCATTATAACTCGTTTGCAGCGCTTCATGAATTTTTTCGAAATTATTAATTTTCTTCCGCTCTTCCATCAATTCTTCATCTTCGCGAAGTTTTAAATCAGCTTTTTGGATTTCATCGAATTGAAATTGGATCAAGTCAAGGCGATGGACCATTTGCTGTTCATTTTGACTCAAACTATTTAATTGTTTAGAAGCGGTTTCATAACGTTTATATAGCTTTTGGTATTCCGTGAGTGCCGATGCGATTTTTTCTCCGCCGAATTGATCCAGCAGAGGAAGGTGGAGCCGTTCATCCATTAATTCCTGATGTTCATGCTGACCATGAATATCTATCAATGTCCGTCCTATCTCGCGTAAAATGGCAATCGTTACAAGTTTTCCATTTACCCTGCAAACGCTTTTGCCGCTCAGTGAAATATCCCTACGAAGAATGGCCATACCGTCATTCATATCCAGGCCAAACTCCTCTGCCTTGGCAAAGACCGGGTGTTTCTCATCTTCAATTTGAAATAATCCTTCTATTTCGGCCTTCGACTCACCATGCCGTATGAACTCGGCAGAACCACGTCCTCCAACCAAAAGGTGAACGGCATCTATAATAATTGATTTCCCTGCCCCTGTTTCTCCGGTCAAGACAGTCAAGCCTTTCTCAAATGAAACGGACAGGCTGTCTATGATCGCAAAATTCCTAATCGATAGTTCTGTTAACAAACTAGGTCACCTCACAAAATTATTAGAGCATGTCCAAGAATTTGCCGGAAATGATCTTTGCATCTTCCTCAGAACGGCAGATAATTAAACAAGTGTCATCGCCGCCGATCGTCCCGAGTATTTCTTGCCAATTTAAATTATCAATCAATGCACAGATTGCCTGGGCATTACCCGGGAGCATCTTCATTACCAGTAAATTATTGGCTGCGTCAATGCGTACAAAAGCATCAACCAGGATTCTCTTTAATTTTTGCAGTGGATTGAAACGTTGATCGGCTGGCAGGCTATATTTATACCTTCCATCAGTTAAAGGGACCTTAACAAGGTGAAGCTCTTTAATATCCCTTGAAACAGTGGCCTGAGTTACATTGTATCCAGCTAATTTCAGTTCTTCAACTAGCTCATCCTGGGTTTCTATATCATTATTCGTTATAATGTCCCTTATTTTTATATGTCGTTGTCCTTTATTCATAAGTAGAAGCACCTCTTCTCAACTGTTGCTCATTTAATGGAGTATCACTTTTATATCATACTTAAGCAAGCTGCCCAAAATGGGATTGTTTCAAGTATCATCCGTACGTGCAAATAGACCGCTTTCTAAAGTGGCTAATATTAATGTTATCGGATTTTTATGCAATTGTACAACTTTTTCTCTAAAAAGCATAACAACTCTATTTTTTGTTCATACCTATTTTATGTATTCCCCTTAAATGATTCAAGTGCATTACAGGACCATTTAAAATTAAAAAGCTCCTTTTAGCCAACCATCCAGCCAAAGGAGCCATACAAAAAGTTCTAGCTATTCTTTTTTAAATTGGGCATGGGCTTCCCTAACGATGTCATCAACCGTTTTCGAAAGCAATATCGCTCCATCGTCTTTTGACCCTTGCCAGTATAAATGAAGTAAAAATTCAATATTTCCATCACCGCCGGTAATCGGTGAGAAAGAAGCATCCTTAATATCGTAGCCTTCCTTTTTTGCAAAAGAAATGATCTTATCCAACACTTGTTTATGGATTTTGGGATCACGAACAATCCCCTTTTTACCCACTTGATCCTTCCCAGCTTCGAATTGCGGTTTAACTAAAGCAACGACGTCGCTATCCGGAACGAGGAGCGTCTTTAACACCGGTAAAATTAACGTTAGCGAGATGAAAGAAACATCAATGCTTGCAAAGTTTGGCATCTCCCCATCGAGATCGGCGGGTGTAACATAACGGAAGTTCGTCCGTTCCATTACTTTTACCCGTTCATCCTGCCTAAGCTTCCATGCAAGTTGATTATAGCCTACATCAAGTGCATAAGACATTGTGGCTCCATTTTGCAGGGCACAATCGGTGAACCCTCCAGTTGATGATCCGATATCAAGCAGGATTTTTCCGTTCATTTGTAAATCGAATTCCTTTAAGGCCTTTTCAAGTTTAAGTCCGCCTCTTGAAACGTAAGGCATTACTTTTCCTTTGATCGTAAATTCAAGATCGACCGGCACTTTTTCACCCGGTTTTTCGTACCTCTCTTCATTCGCGTAGACAAGACCAGCCATAACCATACGCTTCGCTTTTTCACGTGTATCGGCCAAACCTTGTTCTACAAGTAATATATCTACTCTTTCTTTCATCACTTTCATATTGTCAGGCCCTTTTTTCTTTTTTTGGTGTTATCATTTTAATCTTTTTGATCGCTGTCTCTGTCGTTAAACCAATTTCTTCAAGAAGTTCATCGACACTGCCATGTTCAATGAAATAATCAGGTATTCCCATTCGATCTATAATTGCCCCATAAAAACCTTGATCATGAGCATATTCAAGTACAGAACTACCAAAACCACCTTGTAGAACCGCTTCTTCTATAGTCAAGATAGGCATTTTTTCACCAAGAAGACTGCTTAGCATGTTCTCATCCAAAGGCTTAATGAAACGGGCATTGATCACCTTAACTGAATAATCCTCTTTCTCAAGCAGTTCTGCAGCTTTAAGAGCCATGGGGATGGTTGTACCGAACGTTAAGATGGCAGCATCCGTTCCTTCTTTAAGAACTTCCCACGTACCGATTGGAATCTGCTGTAAGTCAGTATCCATTTCAACTCCCGAACCATTCCCACGAGGGAAACGCATAGCGATCGGACCATCATTATAGCTTAAGGCCGTATTGACCATATGTTGGCCTTCGTTTTCATCTTTCGGCATCATCAACACCATATTTGGAATGTGGCGTAAGAAAGCAATATCGAAAACCCCTTGATGTGTTTCACCATCGGAACCAACCAATCCGGCACGATCGATCCCTATGAATACGTTTAGATTCTGTCGGCAGATATCATGGACCACCTGATCATAAGCCCTTTGCAGGAAGGTTGAATAAATAGCCAGGAATGGTTTCATTTTTTGCGTTGCCAATCCAGCTGCAAAAGTTGCTGCATGCTGCTCGGCAATCCCTACATCATAGAAACGTTCTGGGAACTCTCGGGAAAACCCCACCAATTTCGAACCTACAGGCATTGCAGGTGTAATCGCGACAATCCGTTCATCTTCACGAGCGAGCCTGCTGACAGTATCGCTTACGAGGGCACTCCAAGCAGGAGCTTTACTAGTGGATTTCACGAAATCGCCTGTCTCGATCTTGTATGGGCCTGTCCCATGCCAATTTCCTGTTGTATCCAACTCGGCAGGTGAATAACCCTTGCCTTTTTTCGTGATGACATGTAGCAGTACGGGTCCTTTCGTTTTCTTGGCATATCTTAAATTCTCCAGCAATTCTTCATAATTATGACCATCAACTGGTCCAAGGTATGTGAACCCGAGTTCTTCAAAAAAGATTCCTGAGACCAATAAGTACTTCATGCTATCCTTCAAGCGTTCAGCGGTAGCCGCAAGTTTACCACCGACTGCAGGAATTTTTTTCAAAAGCAATTCCAATTCATCTTTTGCCCAGTTATATTTACCTGCTGTCCGCAATCTTCCCAATATCGTGTGTAAAGCACCTACGTTAGGGGCTATCGACATTTCATTATCATTCAGGATAACGATCATGTCCTTTTTTTCATCACCGATATGATTCAAAGCTTCAAGCGCCATTCCGCCTGTTAGGGCCCCGTCCCCGATGACAGGTAAAATAAAACTTTTTTCACCTTTGATATCACGGGCAGCCGCCATTCCCATTGCAGCTGAAAGAGAAGTCGAACTGTGACCGGTTTCCCAAACATCATGAGGGCTTTCAATCATTTTAGGAAAGCCGCAAAGACCTTTATATTTCTTTAAGGTATTGAACTCTCCAGCTCTGCCAGTCAGGATTTTATGGACATAGGATTGGTGACCGACATCCCATAAAATTTTATCGTTCGGACTGTCGAATTCTTTATGCAAGGCTATAGTCAACTCGACTACACCTAAATTGGGACCAATATGCCCACCGGTCACCGATAATTTTTCCACAAGAAATTTTCGTATTTCCATACTTAACTCAACTAGTTCTTCATTATTCATATTCTTCAAAAAAGAAGGGTCTTTTATAGATAGAAGATCCAAACAGGACCACTCACTTTCTGTCATTTTCGGTTGTAAGCAAAAACAAAGCCTCATAAAAGAGGTCTATATGGAAGACTTGACCGAAAAATTGGTTTTAAGTTAAAAAATAGCCGCCAACACCCAGGTGATTTCGGCGGCTTAATATACCTATTTATCACGTATCTCAATTAAAAATCCCATTTGGGTTTTCACATATTTTTGCACAATGAGTATACCATAAAACCTCATTTGATAACAAATTTAGCCACAATCAATGGTTACGGTTCGCTATTAAATCAGTTAGATCATTCAACAGACCCGTTTGTAATGTTGTTTTTCCTAAAGCGGCATGAGCAAGTTCAATATGATGTTCCAACTTTTCCTTTGCCCCTTGAAGAGTAAGTAAAGAGGGGTATGTGCTTTTGTGATTTCCCACATCACTGCCAACCGGCTTGCCGATCAACTCTACTGATCCTTCAATATCCAGAATATCATCCCGAATCTGAAAAGCAAGCCCCAGATGGTATGCAAAGTCACGTAAATGCAGTCGCTGTTCTTCATTCGCCCCGGCCAATATAGCTCCGGAAAGGATGCTAGCAGTCAATAATTTCCCTGTTTTATGTTCATGGATATACTCCAATTCCTGGAGCGTCAACTGTTTATTTTCACCTTCCATATCGGCAACTTGACCGCCAACCATCCCTTCGGCTCCGGCGGACCTGGCAATTTCACATACAAGGTTCAGCTTCATTTCAGCCGTCACCTCGGGATCGATCATTTCCGTCACCAATTGAAAACTATATGTAAGGAGGGCATCACCTGCCAGTACTGCTACCGCCTCACCGAATACTTTATGGTTCGTCGGTTTTCCCCGGCGAAGATCATCATCATCCATCGCTGGGAGATCATCATGGATCAATGAATATGTATGTATCATTTCAATGGCAGCGGCTGCAGGTATTCCCATCCTCAAGTTTTTCCCAAAGGCCTCTAGAACCGCAAAGACCAATAAAGGGCGAATCCGTTTACCGCCTGCTTCCAATGAATAGATCATGGATTCTTTGACCACAGCCGGAGCTTTCAACTTATTGACATATTCAACGATTTCTCTTTCTATAATCGCCTTATATTCTTTAGAAAACATATCAAAGGACGCCGTACCCATGTTATTCTTCCTCCTGGACAGCGAAGTTTTCAAGTTCCCCATCTTCGCGTAAAATTTGAGTCAATTGATCTTCAACTGCCTTAAGTTTTGAGTGACAAAGCCTGGATAAATCCATTCCTTGTTTATATATGGAGATGGCTTCTTCTAAGGGCACATCCCCCTCTTCCAACTGTTCCACAATTTTCTCGAGATTCTCCATCGCTTCTTCAAATGTAGCTTCCTGTTTTTTTGTCATGGTTCCATTCGCTCCTTTATTTCTTTAATTTCACATTCAAGGGTTCCATCTTTTATGGAAACGGCTATTCTATCCCCTTCGGTTACTTGCTGTGTACTTTTCACTAATGTCTCATCCTCAGCAAAAACCAATCCATAGCCCCGTTCCATGATTTTTAATGGGCTGAGGGCAGACAACGTGGCTGTAATATGAACGAACTGCTGTGATTTTTGCCGATAGATGGCTTCCATGGCCCTCCGTAATACTTTTGCATGCTGCCGCAATTCATCTTTGGATTTTTTCACAGCTTGTTCAGGATGCTGCTTTTTCAGAATATCGTTGATCTGATTAAGCTCATCTCTCTTTTTCATGAAATAACGCGTGCTGGACCTCCCTAGCCTGTCCATCGTCTTGTCTAGCTGTTCAAGCTTCTGTTCATACATTTTATGTGGATAACGAAAAGCATAAGACCTCTCCATCCTGGTCAATCGGGTGCGTTCAAAATTCACCGCTTCACGAATGGATCGGGTCAAGCGATTCTTACGGTTCATCAGACGTTCGTGTATTTCATTAAGATGGGGAACTGCTAACTCTGCTGCACCAGTCGGCGTAGGGGCCCTCATATCGGCGACAAAATCAGCGATTGTAAAATCGGTTTCATGACCGACAGCAGAAATTATCGGTATATCAGAATCATAGATCGATTCAGCCACTATCTCCTCATTAAAGGCCCATAGCTCCTCGATCGACCCGCCACCCCTTCCGACAATGAGCACATCGCTTTCCGCCCTTGCGTTAGCCAAGGAAATTGCCTTGGCAATCGATTTAGCGGCATTATTCCCTTGCACAAGTGCAGGGTAAACGATAATTCTGGCAATTGGATATCTTCGCTTGATTGTTGTCAGGATATCTCTTAGTGCGGCTCCGGTCGGTGAAGTTATGACTCCCACAGACTTAGGGTACTGTGGAATCGGTTTCTTATGTTCGGCCAAAAACAAACCTGCCGCCTCCAGCTTTTTCTTCAGCTGTTCATAAGCAAGATACAAATCCCCAACGCCATCAGGTGCCATGCTTTTCACATATAGCTGATACTGTCCGCCAGCTTCATATAATGATATATCGCCCTTAACAAGTACCTTCATTCCATTTTCGGGGAGGAATTTCATCCCTTTGTTATTGGCGGCGAACATAACGGATAGGAGTCGGGCCTTCTCGTCCTTTAGAGTAAAATACATATGTCCGCTTGTATGTTGTTTAAAATTCGAAATTTCGCCTTTTATGTATACATTTTGCAAATGGGGATCGGCATCGAACTTCCTTTTGATATATTTCGTTAAAGCCGATACACTCAAATATTGTTGGTTGCTCATATAATGTCTCCTTCCGATGGAAATCGGATATAAAGAAAACTTACCTATAGGTTACACTTAAAACTTGATTAAATCTATGAATGGAAAAAAGCGGTCTCCCGTTATTATAAAACAAGAGGTCCGCTTCTTTAAAATAATTTAACGCTTTTTTCAGCTTTTCAATGCTTGCTTGTTCTGTTCAAGTGCTTTTTGAGCAGATTTGACCGTATTCTTCATAAGCATCGTAATCGTCATGGGACCAACGCCTTTAGGAACAGGTGTAATGAATGAAGCCTTATTTTTCACTTCATCAAACGCCACATCACCGCAAAGCTTCCCTTCTTCATTCCTGTTCATTCCGACGTCAATGACGACTGCACCTTCTTTGATATGTTCACTCGTGATCGTGTCCCTCTTGCCGACAGCGGCCACAACGACATCAGCTTGCTTGGTATAATACGCAAGGTCCTTTGTCTTTGAATGACAGTAAGTAACGGTTGCATTCGCATTTAAAAACATTTGTCCGGCTGGTTTTCCAACGATATTACTTCTCCCTACGATGACAACATGCTTACCTTCAAGGTCATAGTCGATATACTCAAGCATCACCATGACACCGTATGGCGTACAAGGTAAAAAGGCATCCTGCCCCGTCATCATCCGCCCAATATTAATCGGATGAAATCCATCTACATCCTTCTCGGGGGAAATCGCTTCAATGATCGCTTTTTCCTGAATATGTCCAGGCAACGGCAGCTGCACCAATATACCGTGAATACTGTCATCCTGGTTTAATTCATCAATGCTCTGAATTAATTCCTCCTGAGATAGTTCCGCAGGCTTTTTAATTAACACAGAATGCATGCCCAAATCTTCACAGGCCTTTTGCTTATGGCGTACATAGGTTTGTGAAGCTTGATTGTCGCCCACCAGGATTACAGCCAAACCCGGAACGATATTTTTTTCACGTAACTGCTGCACTTCCTTACTCATTTCCTGCCTAACTGACTCTGCAATTTCTTTACCATTAATGATTTGAGCTGACATGTGTATATTCCTCCCAAGATAATTTGCTAAAGAAATTGCTGAGAAAATCCTCGTTCAAGACTGCAGCTTTAGCTGCCGCTTTTCACCTTTACTTTGGATAAAACGGCATTTACAAAGCTGCTTGATTGATCATCACCGAATTTCTTAGCAATTTCAATAGCTTCATTCATTGCAACACTTACAGGAACATCTTCACTGTGAATCATTTCATAAACCGCGATCCGCAGTAAATTCCGATCAATGTTCGCCAGTCTTTCCAACGTCCAGTTCTCTAAATTGTCCCTGATCATTGCATCAAGTTGTTCACGATTTTCCGTTATTCCCATTACTAATTTCTTGAAATATTCATCAGTAGGAGCACCATCCAGTACGCTTTCCATTGCTTCTTCTGCATTCGACTTGGCAATATCTATCTGATATAGTGCTTGAAGGGATTTTTCACGGGCTACTCTTCTTTTCATAATCTTACTCCTTTAACATCTACTATTATATATGAAAATGCTAGAACAAACGAACATTAAATAATATTTTTTGAAAAATATTAAGATTTTCGCTGTTTTTTTTATCAATTAAGCTAATCTCACTAAAATTAAGGCCAAAAGACTCAAACACCTTGATTCAAGACAACATCTCAAGATTCATTTCCAGTTAAACGGCCAACAAAGTCCCATACTTTTTTTAAGTGTCAAAAAGCTCTTGCCTAGCTTTCATGCTCATATTTCACCTTTTACACTCTAACAGAAATCACCCTTGAATTAAAGGGAAACTTCCAGACACCGCCTTATTATGTTCATTTTACGTAATATTATAAGCGGGGTATCATCAAGTCAAAAATTCCAAAAACAAAAACCCGGCTTTTTGCCGGGTTTTTGCAGGTGTGAATCGAATGAAGCCACTTACACTTCTTGTTCGTGGTCCGCTTCTTGTTTAGCGTTTTCAAACGCAATGCCTACTACATGAATGTTCACTTCGCCCGCGTCGATAGCGGTCATATTCAACAAAGCTTCACGAATGTTATCTTGAACTTCCTGAGCAACTTTCGGAATCGAAACACCAAATTTCATGACACAATAAAGTTCGACTTTGATGGATTCTCCCGATAAGTCCACTTTAACACCTTTACCGTGATTCTTTTTACCAAGCTTTTCAACAACACCTGTAGCGAAATTCCCGCGCATATGTGCAACACCTTCAACTTCCGATGCAGCGATACCCGCAATTACCTCTATCACCTCAGGTGCAATCTCCACTTTACCCAGCCCATTATAATCATTCATTTCGAGTAATTGGCCTTCCATTTCATTCATTCAAAAGCACCTCCTGTCTTCCTTTACATTATGAGTTCATTACATCATATATTTCAAGGAATTTGGTATTAAATTCTCCGGAAACAAATTGTTCATGCTGAAGTAACTTAATATGGAAAGGAATTGTCGTATTGATCCCCTCAATGACAAACTCTCCTAAAGCGCGTTTCATCTTCTCAATCGCCTCGTCCCTCGTCGGTGCATGGACAATCAATTTAGCGATCATGGAATCGTAATACGGCGGTATCGAGTACCCAGGGTATGCCGCAGAATCCACACGCACTCCGTAGCCGCCTGGGGGTAAATACATGTGAATTTTACCTGCGGAAGGCATAAAATTCTTTTCTGGATTTTCTGCATTGATCCGGCATTCGATAGACCATCCGTTAAAAGTCACATCTTCTTGTGAAAGTGATAGTTTGTCACCTGAAGCAACTTTGATCTGTTCCTTAATCAAATCCACGCCCGTTACCATTTCTGTAACTGGGTGCTCAACCTGGATACGTGTATTCATTTCCATAAAGTAGTATCTTCTATTCACATAGTCATAAATAAATTCAACTGTACCTGCACCTGAATAGTTAACGGCAAGAGCAGCCGTAACTGCAGCCTGCCCCATTTCCGCCCGTGTTTCACCATCAAGGGCTGGAGATGGAGTTTCTTCAACAAGTTTTTGCAAACGACGCTGAACCGTACAATCACGCTCGCCTAAATGTATGGCGTTGCCATGATTATCTGCCATGACCTGGATTTCAACGTGACGGAAGTCCTCAATGAACTTTTCAATATACACGCCTGGATTCCCAAATGCCGTCGCGGCTTCCTGTTGCGTGATGTTTATGCCTTTGATGAGATCCTCTTCGGTCCTTGCAACGCGGATACCTTTACCGCCACCGCCGGCAGTAGCTTTGATGATGACTGGATAGCCCATTTCGTTAGCTAGGGCTACACCCTCATCCGTATCTTTAATTATGCCTTTAGAACCGGGAACGATCGGTACACCAGCTTTGCGCATGGTTTCCCTTGCTACGTCCTTTGTTCCCATTTTATTGATGGCTTCTGGGCTAGGACCGATGAAAATGATATTACATTCACGGCATAGCTCAGCAAAGTCGGCATTTTCAGCAAGGAATCCATATCCAGGGTGAATCGCATCAGATCCCGTTTTCTTGGCTGTACTGATTATGTTCGTTGTATTTAAATAACTGTCTTTTGATAATTTAGGACCGATGCAATATGCTTCATCAGCAATTTGAACATGTAATGCTTCTTTATCCGCTTCTGAATAGACCGCTACAGTCTCGATCCCTAACTCTTTGCATGCCCGGATGATTCGGACTGCAATTTCCCCACGATTGGCAATCAATACCTTTTTAATCATTTAGAAACAGCTCCTCATTCCGGCTTTACTAAAAATAATGGTTGGCCATATTCTACAAGTTGACCTTCTTTTACAAGGACTTCAACGATTTCACCGGTTACTTCGGCCTCGATTTCATTGAAAAGTTTCATAGCTTCCACGATGCAGACAATGGAATCCCCTGTTACTTTATCGCCTGCTTTTACGTATGCAGGAGAATCCGGTGCAGGAGATTGGTAGAAGGTCCCTACCATCGGAGAAGTGATTTTATGTAAATTTTCCTGTTCCGTGACGGCAGCAGCCGGTTTTGCAGGTTCAACAGCTTTTGGCACTACAGGAGCAGGGGCCGCTGCGGGCTTGACCTCTACAGCTCCATTGGCTTGAACAACTTCTGGAGCAGCTGCTGGGTGTAATACTGTACCCGTTTCAGTTTTTTTCAATTTAATTTTCGTTCCTTCATTTTCAAAAACGAATTCACTGATATTTGATTGATCGACTAGCTTAATTATTTCACGAATTTCTTGCACTTTCATTTTGTGGCACCCCTTGTCTAATTTAATATGAGTTTGTGAGGCAATAATATTTTATGTAACCTTTTACCTTTAGCTTATCCTACCTTGTCCATTTATGCACAAAGTAGTCGCTTTCTCCATGCGAAAGCGAATAAACTGAATACACACCTCATCTGTATTATAACAGATATTTCACTTTCTCAAAATATTGTTTCCTTTAGAAAATTGAAAAGTTTATGACCAGCTTCTAACATCATACAATATTAGCTTATACAAATTCAATGATAGATTAGTTGCAGCTTGAAATCCATACTTCTATATTACACCTTTATTATAATATTGTGAATAATTTTAAACTGGATCCCCTCAGCGTTTTCACCTGATTTTTGCGAATTACCCCTGAAATACCAGCTATAAATTTTAGTATAATTACTTTTCTAGAATATTACTGAGAATTATAGTCACCATTTCTATTTGAGTTCTTGATATAAATAGACATAAAAAAAACTTTTCCTCTAAAGTTTCCCGATTGGATGATCGCGAAAAAAGCTTAATAAAAAAAGCCACCCTTTTTTTATTAAGGGGGACTTTCACATTTTCATGATTATGAACTGTTGTGTATCAGCTCTTTCATCTGTATGTGAGATTACTTTTCCGGTTGAAAATCGACCACTACATTTTGTGCATCGCTCACTTCTTTCCTTACGAGGCGGATAATGTTATTGGCCTCTGTTTTCGTCTGTTTATCGGCCTTGACACTCACCTTTACATCCGTTCCATCCACACGGACAAGTGCGGCATTGTAATCCATGGCCACTATTAAGTTTTCGATGATATTTTCTTTTACCTTCGTTTCACTTAATTGTTCGATTTTCGCATAGGCCTCGTCTCTTTCCTCAGAGGAAAGCTCTGTGTTGCCCATCTTTGCAGTCAATTCTTCATTCAGCTTCGCCCGTTCATCTTCAATCTGCAACCTTAACGATTCAAATTCATCCCCTGATGCAATGGTTACAGAAGAACCTTCTGTATTTTTGGCCGTTTCTTTTTCACTTTTATTTTCCCCTTTTGTATCAGCTTTGCTTTCTGTTTTATTTTCTGCCTTTTCCATTTGTTCTGTTGCCGTCATATCGGCGGCATTTTCCTCAGGAGCGGTTAAATAATAGACTGAAAGTACAACGACCAGACTTAGCATAGTCAATAACCAAACGGTTTGTTTTTTTAATAACATGTAGATTTTCCCCCTTATTTTTTAGGCATGACAGAAACCCGGTGACTCGGTACATCCAGTGAACGTGTGACAGCTTCGATGATCCACTTCTTTATTTGAATGTTTTCGGCTCCTTTAGCGACTACGAGGACTCCTCGTACACTAGGCTTTTTCGTTTCCGAAATGATCGGTCCTTCTTTTTCACCGCTTTTGACCAAAACGAGCTGTTCATCAACCGATGTGTCTTCGACCGTCCTTTTGCCGCCTTCCTTGTCGGTTTCTTGTGTGACTTGTTTTTGGGTGACTTTGTTTCTTTCATATACTTTTTTCTCGGATGCATCCACATAGATTACGACTTTTACATCCTGGACGCCTGCGATGGATTCAAGCGCTTCCTTCATTTCATTCTGAAGATATATTTCATAATCTTTTGTCGTCTTGAATTCGGATTTCTTCTGACCGAATGTTTCAACCTCCCCTTCATCGTCCTGTTTATCATTATTGAATACAGTCTTCACTTCAGGTGTTTGTCCCGTCTGGTTGGTGGTTAACAAATTCCCGGCCATCATAATTCCCGCTCCCAAAAGGACAACTATTAGAGCATAGACATACAGGGAAGGTTTTTTTTCCTTAGGTTCTTTTTGGTCAGGGTCTTTATTTAATAGTTTTTGCAGCCAGGATAACGGACCTTTGTCTTTGTTCAATACTCAGTCACTTCCTTTCCCCGGCGATTTCAATGATCTCTTCATCAACGGACCAACTTGTTGCCAGAAACCTTTTCACAGCATCAAGATTGGCATCATTCGAAGAGGATAGTTTCTCTGCATTGATATCAACCTTCGCTACTGCCTCTATCCCCGAGTCTTCTTTCCCTTCTGCCTTTTCCAATGATATCGTTATGTTTTGCAAATCATCAGCGCTCGGTTCTTCCTCATTTTTGACCCCTACATCAATTGAACTAATCTTCATGTTATAATCCACCATCAGCTCCTCTTCCACTTCTGCCTGTAAGTCAACAGCCATTTGTTTTAAAATATATGCACCCTGGGTAGCTTGTATTTCTTTTTTCTTCATTTCTGTCAAATTTCCTAAATCTTTTTTTTTCTGATCTTGAAATTCACTTGTAGCCGCAGAGAGGATTTCGTCGAAATCCTTATTGAATAATCCCAATATAGGAGTGATGATGATCGCAATCAGTAAAAGTCCGATTACCATTTTGGCATACTTCTGTAAAGCTGAATTCGGAAGAAGCATATCGATCACAGTAGCCAGCAATACAAATATGATGATGTTAGATACCCAGCCAGCTAAAAAACTCACCAAAGCCCTCCTCCTTTCTTAACGAACCATCAGTGTAATGTTTCCAGAAGCGATAATTACAGTGATACTTAAAAAGAACATGAGTGAGACAATGGCCAGTGCTGCGAAAATATAGATCATGCTCTTACTTATAACGTCAAGACATTTTATTACAGGCCCTCCGCCCAGCGGCTGCAAAAGACTCGCTGCCAACTTATAGACAAAAGAAATCATCAAGATTTTTATTGCTGGAAATGTGGTTATGAGCAAGAGAATTATGACACCTGACAAGCCCACTGTATTTTTCAGCAGAACGGAGGCACTAATGACCGTATCCGTTGCATCAGTAAACATGCGCCCTATTACCGGTATAAAGTTACCTGTCACGAATTTGGCCGTCCTGATCGTCACTCCGTCTGCTACAGCGGAGGATGCTCCTTGAACGGATATGACACCAAGGAATATGGTCATGAATGCACCTAGTATCCCGATAGCAAAATTTCGGAGAAGTTGTGCCATCTGTGTCACTTTGTAATGTTCGGTCAATGTGCTGACAATGCTTAAAATCGCTGCAAAGAATAAAAGAGGGAGGACGACAAACTGGATCAAGATTCCGCTTGTATTCATTAAAAACATTAAGACCGGGTGAAAAAAAGCTGCTGATACAAGTCCTCCTGAAGCGGCAATTAAGGCCAAGAGTAAAGGGATGAGCGCCATTAAAAAGGAAATCATCAAATCTATCGTATCCTTTGTATATTCAATCGCCACATGAAAACTGTTAAGTGCCAAAATGATCAGCACCATATAAACGATTGCATAAGCGACCTTACTAACGGAGCTTTGTTCGAACGCGTTCTGCAAAGACTGCAGGAACATGCTGAAAACGGTTAATAAAATGAGTGAGCCCAGCAGCTTACCATTCACAAGCAGTTCATGAAAAATGAATTTTGTAATTCCCTTTATCCATTGGTCAAAGGAGAATTTCTTATCACCGCTTACAAAATCCATGAAGCTCCCCTTCTGGCTTTCCGGTAAGAACCCTCCATATTCCGTAACGATGTCATCCCAATATTGTTTGAGCTCATCGACACCCAGCCTGTCTATTTGGGCTTGTACCAATTCGGTCTGCATGATCGGCTCTTGATCGATTTCACCATTTTCAGGATTTTCGGCGGCTTGTCCAATAGATGTATGCAAAAAAAAGAGTAAAACGAATAGAATGGATAAGTAAGGCATCCGCTGCTTCATACATTCACCTCATTGACTAGTAGGAGTGATCCGTTAACTTGGGAGCATCTGTAAAATCGTTTCGATAATGACCGTCAAAATCGGAATCGCCATGGCAAGAATCAAGATTTTCCCGCTCAATTCTATTTTGGAAGCGAGCGACCCTTGCCCTGCATCTTTTGTAATTTGAGAAGCGAATTCAGCAATATAGGCAATTCCGATTATTTTTAAGATGGTCTCTAGATACACGCTATTTACATGTGCATTCACTGCAATTTTTTCTAACATTAAAATAATTTCGTATATTTTATCCGCTAAAAAAAGAAAAATGGAGCAGCCTACAAAAATGACGAGCAGGAATGCGAAATTTGGTTTTTGCTCTTTGACGATCAAGGCCAAAAAGGTGGCAACTAGGGCAATGGCCACGATTTTTATGATTTCAATCGCGAATCCCTCCCTTACTGAAATAGGAATACAGATTTAATTTTTTGAAATAAATCCTCCACTACAGAAGCTACCATGAATAAAATATAGATAAATCCGAAAAGTGTCACCCACTGGGCATATTCCTTCTTCCCAACCTGATCGAGTATTGTGTGAAGAAATGCCACAACTAGCCCCACACCTGCTATTTTAAATATGATGTCCACATCAATGCCCATTTTCATTCCCCCCACATATTCCTACATCAGCAAAATGATCAATAATAGCCCTGATAAAAAACCAAGACTTTTCATCATTTTTTCATACTTTACCTGTCGGTCGAGCGCATCGCTCTCTTCTCTTTCCAAGTGTGCCATCGTTAGCATGATTTGCTTTTGCTGATGATATTTATCGCTTCTTCCAAGCGTCTCCCCAAACTGTGAAAGTATCTCGAATTCCCCCTGTTTTAAAGCAAGGGATTGCCATATTTTCTTCAAACTATCAACCCATGCTTCTTTGACGGTGGTCTCACCTGACTCGAGTCGAGTTGCAAAGGTCTCGAAAAAGATGGATAAAGGTTTGGCCATCTGCTTAGACAGTTTCCTCGCTGCCTCTTTCAAAGGTGTATGACCATACATGATTTCAGCTTCGAGCGATTGCATGGCGACTTTCAGCTGTCTCAGTTGACGAGGCCTCATACTTAATTTTTTCGCAGCTTCGAAACCCGCCCATGTCGTTGCTATAATGATTATCGCTGCTCCAATTATCTTAAACATGCGGGTTCACACCTTCTCCCAAGAAAATAGGAACCCCCGCTGCATCAAGGACTTTATAGCTCCTTTTTCCGGATTTGCTTCTCTGTAATTCTATAAAACGTTCAAAGATGTTTTGCTTTAATATTTCGGCGATAAAAGGCCGCTTCTTAATTTCATCCAAAGTATGGCCATGTGTAGTTATCATGAGTTTAATACCTGCATTAACTGCTTCGAGCACAGCTTGTGTATCCTCAGCGCGGCCTATTTCATCCACGATCAATACATCCGGGGACATCGAACGGATCATCATCATCATCCCTTCCGCTTTAGGACATCCATCGAGCACATCCACCCTTGTTCCAAATTCAAGCTGCGGCACGCCATGAACACATCCGGCAATTTCTGAGCGCTCGTCCACTATTCCCACCTTTTGAGGGGGAATTCCCCGTTTTTCATTTCCACTGGATATCACTCTTGCAATATCACGCAATACGGTCGTTTTTCCTGTTTGCGGAGCACCGATCAACATTGTATGCTGCCATTCCCCATTATATAAATAAGATGTTAGCGGTTCAGCGGCACCTATTTTTTCACGTGCAATCCGAATATTGAATGAGGAAATGTCCCTGATCGCTTTGACCGACCCATTTTCCAGGATCACCTTGCCAGCAAGACCCACCCGGTGTCCGCCCGCTATAGTTATATATCCCCGCTTTAATTCTTCCTCAAGTGTATATAACGAAAATTGACCTATTTGATTCAATAATTGATCTGCATCCGAATGGGTCACTTCATAGGAAAAGAAGAAAGGTTCCCCACCCACAATGACCTCAAGCGGCCTTCCAACGCGAATCCGCAGCTCTTCCATCTTCTCGATCATCATCGGTGTCATGCTCCGGAGTTGCTCGTATAATTTTTTCGGTAAAAATGAAAGAATCGTTTCCATTTTGACAATCCTCCTGTATACACCACTTTCAATAAAATATATGCCGACCAGACCGTAATGATGACAGGCTAATAAAGAAACAGACCATTTATTGAACTTTTTTATATCCTTCGGAATCTAAAAAAAACCAAAAAAAGACCGAGAAATTAATCTCGATCTCAAGCTGTAGACAAATTCGAAGAAAGCGAGTTTGTCTAAGTTTTTTATGGCTTGTACAATTTGGACGTTGATTGGAAAGTAGGGCACTCGCTTTCCGCGGGCGGTCCGCCCACGGCGCCATTGCTCCTGCGGGGTCTCCCTTGAACACACTTTTCCCGCAGGAGTCTCGTACCTTCCGTTACCAATCAACTTTGGTTTAACATTAAGATAGACCTACAGTCTTTTAAAATAGAAGGATGAAAAAAACTTGAGGTGATAAGGATTCTTTTTAAAACATGATTCTATTCAGCGGCATAAGCTTGAAATGATTACTTTAGACCGGCTGGTGCCAGCTTGTAAAATGGAGATTAAAGAGGGCTATCGTGAGTACAAATCACATATCCTTTTGTACAACTTGTTCATTTTTATCACAGTGTACAGAAAGTAAAGACCATCAGAAAGTAGTGACACGCCATATTTGGCAAGAAGAAGCAGATCATCTGCGTCATCATGAAGTCAAATCCAATAAAAAATCAAAAAGGTTTCGGAATGAGACCATTCCGAAACCTTTTTGTCTACAACTGAAACCGAGATATTAATCTCGGCCTTCTTTCATTTATGCACGTGATACGTAAGAGCCTTCATTTGTATTGATCAATAATTTGTCACCTTGGTTGATGAAGAATGGAACTTGAACCGAAAGGCCCGTCTCAAGTACGGCTGATTTCGTTCCGCCTGAAGATGTATCGCCTTTTATTCCCGGCTCAGTTTCCGCCACTTCCAGTTCTACAGTGTTCGGAAGCTCTACCCCAAGTGTTTCGGCTTGGAAAGTCATGATATGGACTTCCATATTTTCTTTAAGGAATTTCAATTCACGTTCAATGCTTGAAGCTGGCAGCTCGATTTGGTCATATGTTTCGTTATCCATGAATACATGGCTATCACCACTTGCATAAAGGTACTGCATCTTGCGGTTTTCGATATGTGCTTTAGCGACTTTTTCACCAGCACGGAATGTTTTCTCTTGGATTGAACCTGTACGAAGATTACGAAGTTTAGAACGTACAAAAGCTGCACCTTTACCAGGTTTAACATGTTGGAACTCAATAACCTGCCAAATTCCATTATCTACTTCAATCGTAACACCCGTGCGAAAATCGTTTACAGAAATCATAAATTTGTCCTCCTACATGTACATGTTTACAGAATGATTAACTCTTTCGTTGAATGAGTAAGTGCTTCGTTACCTTCAATTGTAACGATTGTATCATCTTCAATCCGAACTCCGCCAACACCCGGTAGGTAAATGCCCGGCTCGACGGTTACGGCCATACCTGGTTCTAAAATGATATCAGACCTTAAGGATAATGCAGGACCTTCATGGACTTCCAGACCGATTCCATGTCCAGTCGAATGTCCAAAATACTGCCCGAATCCCTTTTCTTCAATTAAATTACGAGTTAGTGCATCCGCTTCCCTGCCCGTCATCCCAGGTTTAATCCCAGCCATTCCGCGCAGTTGCGCTTCTAAAACAATGTCATAAATGTTAATAAGTTCTTCACTCGGCTTGCCAACTGCTAATGTCCGAGTTATGTCAGACACATACCCGTTATAGTATGCTCCGTAATCCAATGTGACAAAATCGCCTTTTTCAATGATTTTATCCGTAGCAACTCCATGCGGGAGAGCTGACCTTACGCCAGATGCTACGATAATATCAAAGGAAGAGGAAGTTGCCCCCTGTTTCCTCATAAAGAATTCAAGTTCATTGGATACATCCAGTTCTGAAATCCCTGGACGCATGTAATCCAGAATATGTGTAAAGGCAGCGTCAGCAATAGCAGCCGCTTCCTTTAATATCTTAATCTCTGATGAAGTCTTTATCAAGCGTAAATTCTCAATAACTCCAGACACCGGCAAAAGTTGTCCTTCAATGGCCGCTTCGTATGCCTTATATGTGGCAAAAGTCAGATGATCTTGCTCAAAGCCCAGTGTGCCGATCTTCATTTCTTTTACTTGCTTACCGACCTCTTCGGTGATGGTTCCTTTGTGCTGGACGATTTCATAGCCCGTAGCCTGCTTTCCTGCTTGTTCCACGTATCTGAAATCAGTGATGAATTTAGCTTCATTTTGGGAAATCAGGACGACGCCTGCACTTCCGGTAAAATTGGTCATGAATCGGCGGTTATATGTACTGGTGATCAATAAACCATCAATGCCCACCTTTTCCATTGAGGCTCTTAAGCGCATTAGTTTATTCATTTACTTTCTCCCCTTTGCAATCTTTGTGATCGCCTGCAACGCCAATTCATATCCGTGTATCCCCAAGCCGACAATCTGTCCCGCCGATACCGGCGCGGTCACCGATTCATGCCGAAAGCTTTCACGGGCATGTATGTTCGAAATATGCACTTCCACAACTGGAACATCAATTCCGGCTATTGCATCACGAATCGCATAGCTATAATGAGTAAAAGCTCCAGGATTAATGATAATCCCGTCGATCCCCTGATCCTCTGACCAATGGAGCTTGTCGATAATCGCCCCTTCATGGTTAGTTTGAAATGAGGTTAGTTCCACATTTAACCCTTGAGCTTGCTGATGTAATAGAGCTTCCACATCCGCAAGTGTCAAGGATCCATAATGCGCAGGTTCCCGCTTCCCCAAGCGATTTAAATTCGGACCATTGATTAGTAAGATTTTTGTCATCATCAAACACCTGCTCATCATTAAAAGAATGCTTTCCATGAACATTCTATCATAATTACAAATTGTCTTACTACTTTTTTACAACCAAGAAGCAATCAGCTTTCCGATTGCTTCTCGGCCTTGTTTTTTTGACGTAGATATTCCTGATGATCATATGATATGGAATACCCTACAAAAAGACCGTATAAAATAAAAATGCAGACACTGGTTATAATCGTATTTGACGACATTTTTGAAATGGTTGGCAAATCGGCGAACATCGGTTTCAGGACAAATACCAGCAAAACCCAGCAAACCACTCCAAAAAAAATACCCGAAAAGATACTCTTCATCCTTTTAAAAAGACTATAGTAGATAAAAGCGATCCCCACGGATAAAATTCCGAACAAAAGTATGGTCATTACCGTACCAAGCCAGTGATCGATCCAGACCATATTCGACCACGACGTAAGTATGAATTTTGGGCTAAACCCCATAAAATTAACATAATGGGCTATGATTCCAATTAAACTGGCTACAGCCCCCCCAACAAAACCGATAGCTAGTACATTGTAGATCGCACCTTGATTTTCCTGTTGAATTTGTCCATTTACATTAGAAGACATATCAAGCACCTCCGCTACGTAGTATGCCCTTTGTTAAATAGAACTATTTTTTTTTATTCTTAGGGAGGAGAATCACTAGAGGTTTTGTGATTTATTCTGTATGATTAAATCATAAATAATGTACTTTTTTCAGAGGAAAATACCCATCCTCTGTTGAAGTTTATAATGTACACAGGATACTACCTTCCTGTGATTCAACATTCATAAAGTAATTGCAGGGATAAAGCCGCCATTTAAATTTTGGAGACCGACTTTATCCCTTGTGATACTTGATAATAAACATGTTAGCACCCAAGAGAGAGCTACGTGAATAACTATTAGGTTGGTGTAGAAATGTCTGAGGTCCAAAAACCCGTTTATGGAGGGCAGGCTGTTGTGGAAGGCGTCATGTTTGGCGGTAAACATCACACAGTCACTGCGGTACGCCGCAAAGATTCAACGATTGTATATTATCATCTGCCGCGTGAAACGAAACCTGTTGTCAACCGCTTAAAAAAAGTACCGTTTCTAAGGGGTCTCGTATCACTGATACAGTCAAGTGCCATCGGTTCAAAACATCTGAACTTTTCCACTGAACAGTATGAAGAAGAAGAAGGGGAAAAGCGGGACGAAAAGAAAAAAGAAACTAAAGAATCTTCTAAATTAAGTGTATGGCTTGGAGTTGCCGTAATCGGTGTCCTTTCCTTCCTATTCGGGAAGCTGCTTTTCACTTTGATTCCCGTATTTCTTGCCGAATTGACAAGACCCATCTTCAGCGGCCATATGGCCCAGGTTTTAATCGAAAGCTTGTTCAAGTTGATATTATTGCTGGTATACATTTACTTAGTATCCATGACTCCATTGATCAAGCGGGTCTTTCAGTATCACGGTGCAGAGCATAAGGTGATCAATTGCTTTGAAAGCGGAAAAGAATTGACCGTAGCAAATGTGCAGGCAAGTTCACGCCTTCATTATCGCTGTGGCAGCAGCTTTATTTTATTTACAGTCATTGTTGGCATGTTTGTCTATATGCTTGTTCCAATCGATCCATTATGGCTCCGTGTCGTGGATCGCGTTTTGCTTATCCCCGTAGTGCTTGGCATAGCCTTCGAGGTATTGCAGTTGACCAACAAAGTAAGAGATATTCCAATTCTGCGTTACCTTGGCTATCCTGGCCTTTGGCTTCAGTTATTGACAACCAAAGCCCCTACCGACGATCAAGTCGAAGTTGCATTGGCATCCTTCCATGAACTGTTGAGGATGGAAAAAAAGACCGAAAAAGGTTTAGAATCCGATGTTATTGTGTAAAACACCTATACACATTTTGATGATGAAAAGTCATATACTAAATTAAGGGAATAATCTTCATTAATTTCTAGTATTTTACATGGGTAATGTTTAAAATAAGCAAAAAATGCTTATGATGCTCTTAAGGAGGTGTCTTTGTTGAAACGTTTCATATCTTTCATGATATACGGAATCATCGCCCTCGGAGTCCTCGGACTAATGAGCCGACTATTTAATGACCCGATTGGCTTTTTTAGAAACATTCTCATAATAGCCATTGTCGCAGGGATTATTTATATGATTTATACCGGATTAACAAAGGGAAAACCAGTAAAAAAAGAGCAGCAAGCATTCCGAAAGGCTGCACGCCAATCGAAAAAAAGGCTAAAAAACCGAACTTCGAAAAAGGATAATGTGGCTAGCTTTTCTGCAGCAAAATCATCAAAAAAAATAAAAGTGAGAAAGAAAACGGATAGTCACTTAACCGTCATTGAAGGAAAAAAGAATAAAAAGAAAAATCGGGCTTCTTTTTAAGAGCCCGATTTTTTATGATTATTAATATGACCATCTCTTAAGGAATTCTTTCGTACACTGTCTGCCCTGATTCATCAATTCTCCCTTTTTTTCATCATTCAGATTGAAATCCATTGCAGATATTCCCCTCATCGGGATAAATACAATATTCTGGACGTGTTTCTTGGAAATATAACGTGCATCATGGGCATCTTTCATCGTTTTGAATAGTGCGGAGAACAATTCAAGCGCATTATCCACCACATGCGGTTTCCATATCTCATCGACACTTAGTCGCAAGCCTATGACCGGCCGTTCCTTTCTTACATGATCTGAATTGAATAACCACATTGGAAAATTGCTTAACACACCTCCATCAACAAAAAGGACCCTGCTTTTTCCGACATCAAGTTTGACTGGCTCAAAGAAATAGGGGATGCTACAACTCATTCTTACTGCCTTTGCCACTGGAAAAGTCATCGGATCAATTCCATAGTTAGATAAATCATCAGGCAGTACCACCAATTTCCCATGTGTAATGTCAGAGGTTATGATACGGAGAGATTTCGGCCGAACATCCTTAAAGGTGACTACATTCCTTTCGGCAAGTTTAGCGGCAATCCATGCTTCCAAAGCGTCACCTTTATAAAGGCCCAGTTTCCAGTATAAAAGGAGCCACTTGGCAAGCGGGATAGGCAAAAGACCACGCCTTTTATCCAGCATGCCGATTAAATCTATATCAAGAAAAAGCTGTTCCATTTCTTTTCCTGTGTACCCAGCGGCTACGAAAGCTGCAATTATGGAACCTGCACTTGTACCGGCTGTCCTATGGAATACAAATCCTCGCTCCTCTAATTCCTGCAGGGCACCCACTAAACCGTAGCCTTTTATCCCACCTCCGGAAAAAACGCCGTCAATAATCATAGCTGCCCTCCCCTAATCCGGTCTTTACATTTCTAAGCAGGATTAGAGCGATTTATGACAGTTTTATATGGAAAATGCCTTCATCAGGTAAAATACTGAATTTCCGCTTTAGGGAAAAATTCCGCTATATACCCACGAATGGTCGTTTCCAGTTCTGCGGCTTCTTCGGTTTGGTAAACATATTTGCCAATTCCATATCGGCCCCATTTATATTTGCGCTTCGTTTCGTCCAGTTCCAATTTTGTTTTCGGATAGTTTTTTTGAATTACTTTTTTAGCAGGGCCCGTAAATCGATGCTGGATTAGTTCAAAAGTCAAGTCAGGGATATCCACCCCTTTTAACGCCTCACTTAACCGTTCGAATAATTCATGGTAGCCCTCCTTCCATGCTTCATGACGATATATTGGAGCTACGATAAAACCTAAGGGATACCCGGCACCTGCCACTTTACGTGCCGCTTCCATTCTTTCCTCGAAACTCGAAGTTCCGGGCTCGAAATTCTTTATTACGTAACGTGAATTTATACTGAACCGAAATCTCGTTTTTCCATTATGTTCAGCATCCAACAGGTGGTCGACATGATGAAATTTAGTTACGAACCTTAAAACCCCATATTCACTTTTTCCAAAATACTCTATAGCCCTTTTTAACGAATGTGTCAAATGATCAATTCCAACGATATCTGACGTACAGGCCGCCTCAAAACGAGTAATATCAGGCTTTCTCTCATTGATATATTTTTCAGCTGCCTCAAAAATCTCCTCGAGATTCACATATGTCCTAATGTATGGCTTTGTTCCGAGTGTCGTCTGTAAATAACAATAATGACAATGCCCCATACATCCGGTAGCAAGAGGGATGGCATATTCAGCAGATGGCTTTGAAGAATCGAATTTCAATGTTTTTCTGATGCCCACCACAAGCGTCGACTTGGCGACACGATATTTTTGCTGATCATTTTCTCCAGGAAGATCCCTAATTTGGTTATGTGATGTTGTCTCACGGATTTCAATATTCAAATCCTCGAATTTCTTTTTCAATTCCCGGCCAAGCGGGTATTCCAATGCCCTAGGCTCGATATATACTAACTGTGGCATAAATGGTTTCATTTCGTTCTCCATTCTTTTAAGGATTTGTTCATACTTTCAATCGAACTAGACAATCTTATTAATAAGGATAGTTTTTCTTTATTCTGTTATCCTCATGATTGTTTTTAATTGGAAATCCAAATGAAGGAGATGCAAAATGGCTAATAAACGAGAATTCTTGACAAACGGGATGGGGAAACAAACGATTACCGTCCAAACAGATAATAAATATCCTAATCCTAGGAATATCCCTGGAGACTCGGTCGATGAATTTTCGGTATTGAAGGATGGAAACCAATACCTGGCCGAAAAGGAAATAGGCCAACAAAATGAAAATGGTTGAATGAACTTAAAAGAGAAAGCCGGATTCGGCTTTCTCTTTTAATAAGTTTAAAATCTACTCGCCCGATCTATTTAAAAAAAAGCCGTTAAGATTAGCTTTTCAGCACACTTAACGACTTCCCTTCTAATAGCTTATAGCCCACATTTTAATTGTGCTCCGCAATTCGTGCAAGTATTACATCCGCCCATTTCCTGGACTTCGCCTTTACGGCAGACCGGGCAAGTATTGCCCACTTCCGACCCAATCGTAACATTCGTCGAACGCAGTTCATTTATCGTATCGACCAATACGACTTTTTTCTTTACTTCCACATCTGTCAATTCGTCCATTTCAAGCTGCTCGTCCATTTGGTTTTCTTCCGCTTTGAGCGTGAGAACCTGACTGTCACGGCTGCCATCCACATATACTGTACCGCCTTTTGCTCCGCCTTTATATAGACGTTCATATACTTTTTCAACTTGTTCGACAGTATATCCTTTTGGAGCATTGACCGTTTTACTGATCGAGCTGTCAATCCAGCGTTGAATGATACATTGAACATCTGCATGGGCTTCAGGAGCTAATTCCATAGCGGAAATGAACCATTTTGGAAGCTCTTCTGGATCAGCTTCTGGATGACGGTCCAAGTATTCCTGAACAATATCAGCCTTAACTTCAATGAATTTGCCAAGACGGCCACTGCGGAAATACGTGAAGGAAAAATATGGTTCAAGACCTGTTGATACCCCAACCATCGTTCCTGTGCTTCCTGTAGGAGCCACTGTCAATAAATGAGAGTTACGGATGCCATATGCAGCAACGCTTTCCCTGATATCTTCCGGCATTTTTTCCATAAATCCAGTTTGTGTGAAACGTGTTCTAAGCTCATCGGTTTCTTTATCCGTTGATCCGATCAGGAACGGGAAACTGCCTTTTTCTTTAGCAAGTTCCACGGATGCCTTATAAGCTGTAGTCGCAATCGTTTCAAACACCTTGTCAACCAGAATATTTCCTTCTTCAGATCCGTATTCCGTTTCACAGTAGATCAACAGGTCATGCAGACCCATTACACCAAGTCCAACCCGTCGCTCGCCCAGTGCCTGTTTTTTGTTTTCATCCAAGAAATAAGGAGTTGCGTCAATGACATTGTCCTGCATACGCACACCGACTTCGACGGTCTGCTTAAGTTTCTCGAAATTAACGGTTTTGCTATCTTTATCAGCCATTTCAGCCAAATTGACAGCAGCAAGGTTACATACTGAATATGGGGCCAATGGCTGTTCGCCACATGGGTTCGTAGCTACGACCTGTTGACCGTAGGCTTTGGCGTTTGTCATTTCATTAGCATTATCGATAAAGAAAATACCTGGTTCTGCAGAGTATGTTGCACAAATGTTTATTAAGTTCCAAAGTTCTTTAGCCCGGATTTTACGGTAAACACGGACTTTGTGCCCCATTTCCTCCCATTTACGAACATCACCGACTTTATGCCATTCTTGATTATAAGTAGCCATTTCTTCGGCATCATAGCTTTCAACATCAGGAAAACGCAATTCGTATTCCGCATCTTGTTCTGCCGCTTCCATAAATTCCTTTGTCAAGCATATCGAGATGTTGGCGCCCGTAAGAAATTCAGAATTATGGACACTGTACGTTCCGCCTGTACGGATCTTTTCCTCTGCATCCCTAATGATTTTTTCGCTAAATCCACCTAGACCGGGAATTTCCTTATAGTTGATGATTCCTTGATACATAGCCGTTTCCTGTTCGGTGTGCGGCGTGAATTTCAATTTATCCGTTGCATATTTCTTGATTGCTTCATCTTTAGTGTTTTCCACTAGGTATCGAAGGATCCTTGGATTTTGCATTTTAGAAATGATGAATTCTGCAATATCCGGATGCCAATCAGCCAGCATGATCATTTGTGCACCGCGTCTGCTACCGCCCTGTTCAACAAGATGCGTCAATTTCGCGATATCATCAAGCCATGATACTGAACCAGAGGATTTTCCATTAACCCCTTTGGCCAAAGTGTTTCTTGGACGCAGTGTCGATCCGTTCGTACCCACTCCGCCTCCGCGGCTCATGATTTCCATCACTTGTTTCCTATGTTCTGAAATCCCCTCACGTGAATCCGGTACGAATGGCATCACATAGCAGTTGAAATAAGTAACATCCGTATTGGAACCCGCACCATATAATACGCGTCCTGCCGGAACAAAATTAAGGTTCTTTAGTTCTTCATAGAATTTATTGAACCATTCCGTTCTTTTTTCTTCCGTGGTTTCCACTGAAGCCAAGCCCGTTGCATTACGTTTCGCAATTTGTTCATAGTATATTTCAAGCGGCTTTTCGATAATATCCAGCGGACGGTTTACAATCCCCGTCTCCACTTCTTCCGGATTATCCAATACGCCACGGAATTCTTCATCCACCAATACTTTGGCTTTTTTCGTTTCCCAATCTATTTCAACGATGTAACCGAGACCCCTTGCCGGGAATTTCGGATCTTCCTTAATCGTCAACACTACGAAATCGCCTGCCGAGAGTGTGATTTTTTCAGTATCCTTAAAAGAATAGCGGTCAAGCATGACTAGACGGGACACGCCCTTATGCGCCATTTTCATATCAGCAGTTACAGGGTGAACCTGGGGAAATAAAGAAATATCCTTATTCAACCTTTCTAGATCAACCTTTAAAGCTTCTTTTATTACAACCGACATAATTCCCTCTCCTTTATATGTTTCAAGATCCGTTCTTGCTGCCGCAAATCTATATGTAGCCTTACATGTCCGTTTCGCTTAACAAGTACCCTAAATTTATCATAGCGAAACCCAAAAATCAACATATAGTGTCGCATTAAATATTTCAACTACTATATATTGTGTTTGTTTTGAATAACATTTAATTTTGTCAAACGATAAATCAATTAATATAGTTAGCAAAAGGGAGGAAAATGTCGATTTATAATAATTTTTCATCAGATTTCAATTAATTTGGACCTTGCTTTTTCCCCATGCCTTTTAGGGCTTATCCCTGCAAGGAATAGCTTATTTGGTCAAACAAATCTGAAAAAACTTTTTTATTATCCACTTTAATTATCCTGCTTTTTCTATCTCATGAAATTCCATTCATCGCTTTCATATTTGCTTTCTGCAATGGCCTTCACTTCCTGCAATTGCTTTTCAGTTAGGACGTATGGCTCTAACTCGATCGAAAGTCCTTCGGCAAAACCTTTTTCAAAAGCTTCTTTCGCTTCAGGGATGGTAACCTTTCTTCCGGCAATGTCATTTATGGCCACAGCTTTATTTTTTAAGCTTTTTTGCATTCTCTCCTTAACCCTGTCATTTGAGAATTTAAATACGCTAAAGAGCTTATCATCATCAAGTTCAAGCAAAATGGAACCGTGCTGAAGGATGACGCCCTTTTGCCTGGTTTGAGCGCTGCCAGCGACCTTCCTGCCCTCGACGACCAGTTCATACCAGCTTGGAGCATCAAAGCAGACGGAAGACCTGGGCGTTTTTAAAGCTGCTTTTTCCTGATCGGTTCTAGGCACGGCAAAATAAGCATCCAATCCCAGATTCCTGAACCCCATTAATATTCCTTCAGAAATGACACGATATGCTTCAGTAACGGTAGTTGGCATCCCCGGATAGGATTCTGGAACGATTACACTATAAGTCAATTCATGCTCGTGCAGTACCGCTCGTCCTCCTGTTGGTCTGCGAACAAAACCAAGGCCCTGCCTTTTGACCTCTTCCATATCGATTTCCGCTTCTGCCTTTTGAAAATAACCAATCGACAATGTCGCTGGGTCCCAACCGTAAAAGCGTATGATTGGCGGAATTTCCCCTTTGCTTTGCCAGTTTAGCAGTACTTCGTCCAGCGCCATATTAAACGCCGGTGAACAATATCCAGAATCTATAAAACCCCATTTTTCTTTAGTCATCCTTACCCCTCGTTTCAATAGACTGTTTTTCAATACCCCACAAAAAACTCACATGTAGTAGTTTAACAGACTTTAACACTCTAAAAAAGAAAGTGCTATCAAGTCGATGAAGAATTTGATGAAAATTCTTTTTGATTATTGGGTAAAGCAATTATATAATAAAGATTGTCTGTATTCGTTAAGGTAGAAGGGAGTTTTTATGTTTGGAAATATTATATACACTGCTCATCATCTTAGGAGTGGTTATTGCGTATTCACTTTTTAATTGGTACCGCCAGCGTAAAATCGTTAAAACATTAACACAGGACGAATTTATCGCTAACTACAGAAAAGTGCAGCTAATCGATGTGCGGGAACCGAATGATTTCGATAATGGTCATATCTTAGGCGCAAGAAACATCCCTATGACGCAAATGAAAACCCGCTTGGTCGAAATTAGGCCGGACAAGCCTGTATATTTGTACGCTCAAAGCGAAATCATCAGCGGAAGAGCTGCAGCCATGCTATACAAAAAGGGCTACAGGGAACTTTTTCACTTAAAGGGCGGTTTCAAGATGTGGACCGGGAAAATCAAAGCAAAGAAATAAGACCCCATCTCCGCATGGGCTCTTTTAAATTAAAAAGCCTTCATATGCATCATGCGGGCTCTAGGAAAATGAAAGTTAACTGTTCGACTTTAATGAATTCTTACATAAACATGAAAAATCCCCGCCGGCAGGCAGGGATTTTTTTCGTGTAAGCTATCAGTCTATGCTTGATAACGCAGAATAGGTTTTCTTGCAGCAAGAGTTTCATCAAGCCGCTTAATAACGGTTGTATGCGGAGCTTCCTGAACGATTTCCGGGGTTTCTTCCGCTTCCTTGGCAATCTGGATCATTGCATCGATGAATGCATCCAGCGTTTCTTTTGACTCGGTTTCAGTCGGTTCTATCATCATTCCTTCTTCCACGTTCAACGGGAAGTAAATGGTTGGAGGATGATACCCGAAATCCAGCAATCTTTTTGCTATATCGAGGGTCCTTACCCCTAATTTCTTTTGCCTGCGTCCGCTTAATACGAATTCATGCTTACAATGACGATTATATGGTAAGTCAAAAAATGGTTCCAACCTACGCATCATATAATTGGCATTGATGACCGCATTCTCTGTGACGGCTTTAAGGCCATCAGGACCCATTGAACGAATGTACGTATAAGCTCTAACATTTATCCCGAAGTTCCCATAGTATGGTTTTACCCTGCCAATGGATTGCGGGCGATCATAATCAAGAACGAATTGCTCATCTTGTTTAACAACAAGCGGTTTAGGCAAGTAGGGAATCAAATCCGACTTTACCCCTACAGGGCCGGAACCCGGACCGCCGCCGCCATGCGGACCTGTGAATGTTTTATGGAGATTTAAGTGAACCACATCAAAGCCCATATCACCCGGGCGTGCTTTTGATAGGACTGCATTCAGATTGGCTCCGTCATAGTAAAGCTTTCCACCGGCATCATGGACAAGTTGTGCCATTTCCAAAATGTTCTCTTCAAACAATCCCAATGTATTGGGGTTCGTCAGCATCAAGGCCGCCGTATCCGGTCCGACAACACGCTTTAAATCTTCAAGGTCGACTAACCCATTTTCATCGGACTTCACTGTAATCGTTTCAAGTCCGGCAACAGTTGCAGATGCAGGATTCGTACCGTGTGCAGAATCAGGTACGATCACTTTCGTCCGTTCTGTATCGCCATTCGCTTCGTGAAAAGCGCGAATCATCATCAACCCTGTCCATTCACCGTGTGCACCTGCTGCAGGTTGTAATGTCACTAGATCCATCCCTGTGATTTCCGTTAAATGTTCCTGCAAATCAAATAATAGTTCCAAGGCTCCCTGGACTGTAGTCGGGTCTTGATATGGATGGATATGGGCGAAACCGTTATAGCGTGCCACATTTTCATTTATTTTCGGATTATATTTCATCGTGCATGAACCCAGCGGATAAAAACCCGAATCCACCCCATGATTCCGTTTGGAAAGTGCTGTATAGTGACGCATGATATCCAGTTCGGACACCTCAGGAAGCTCTGCCTCT
The DNA here is from genome assembly GCF_042787985.1 of Peribacillus sp. YIM B13481. Classification (NCBI taxonomy): domain Bacteria; kingdom Bacillati; phylum Bacillota; class Bacilli; order Caryophanales; family Bacillaceae; genus Peribacillus; species Peribacillus sp. YIM B13481. Next base: position 157,803 of record NZ_JBHZPE010000003.1, on the reverse strand, counting down.
ACTTCACGGATGTAGTCGGCAGGAAGAATTTCTTCGAGCGGAATAGTTGCAACATCCATTTCTGGCAGACTGTACCCGATTCGACCGGAAGTGCTGATTTCAAAAATGAGTGATTGATCTTGATTATTCATGTTGATCCCCCAATTCCTGCGCAAGTGCATCGATTTCTTCTTTTGTTCTAAGTTCCGTTACCGCAACCAGCATATGGTCTTTCAGCTCAGGATAAACCGTCCCTAAATCGAAGCCGCCAATCATCCCTTTTTCAAAAAGGTTTTTATTGATTTCTGAAAACGAAGCAGGCAGTTTAATGACAAATTCATTAAACGAAGGACCGTCGAACATCACTTCTATCCCTTTTGCCTTTATAGCTTTTTTCGCATAGTGCGCTTTTTGAATATTTTGCACGGCCATTTCTTTGACACCCTTTTTCCCAAGCGCCGTCATTGCAACAGAAGCTGCCAAGGCATTCAACGCTTGATTGGAACAAATGTTGGATGTGGCCTTATCACGGCGAATGTGCTGCTCACGAGCTTGAAGTGTCAACACAAACCCCCTTTTTCCATTTTCATCCACCGTTTGACCGACGAGCCGGCCCGGAACTTTCCGAACAAGTTTATTAGTAACGGCAAAATATCCACAATGAGGTCCCCCAAATGCCGCTGGAATGCCGAATGGCTGAGCATCTCCCGTTACGATATCTGCACCGAGTGAACCTGGGGGTGTCAAAGCCCCCAGTGCAAGCGGATTACTGGAAACGATAAACATGGACTTGACGCCATGAATGATTTCTTCCATTTCTTTCAATGGCTCTATCCGGCCAAAAAAATTCGGATATTGCACAATCACTCCTGCAATGTCATCATTCATTAATTCCTTTAAAGCAGCCATGTCCGTCACACCGTCTTTATAAGGAATTTCAATCACTTCCACGCGTTGCCCTTTGGCATATGTCTTCACAACTTCTCTTGATTCAGGATGAACTGCTCCTGAAATGAGAATCTTCTTGCGCCGTGTCTGACCTGAAGCAAGCATGGCCGCCTCAGCCAGCGAAGTCCCGCCGTCATACATGGAGGAGTTAGCTACATCCATACCCGTCAATTCACAAATCATCGTTTGATATTCAAAGATGGCTTGCAGCTCACCCTGTGAAATTTCGGGCTGATAGGGAGTATAAGCCGTATAAAATTCAGAACGGGAAAGAACGTGATCGACGATGACCGGTGCATAATGGTCATAGACACCCGCACCAAGGAAGGAAGCATAATTTTTAAGATCCGCATTCTTGGCAGCAAGCCTTGATAATTCTTTCATTAATGCAGGTTCCGATTTAGCAGGCTTGATATCGTATTCTCCTTGAAAGCGAACACTTTCAGGGATATCATTGAAAAGTTCTTCAACAGCAGGTACCCCTATAACTTCCAGCATTTCTTGTTTATCTTGCTCTGTCATGGGTAAATAACGATGTTTCATCTAATGACCATTCCCCTCTATTTACGTGGTTTTTTATAAAAAGGTGTTTGTATTATAACGGCTTTCAAACGTTTGGAACGGATTTCCACTTCAATTTCCGCATCCAGCACCGAATATTCCTTATCGATAAGTACCAATCCTACGTTTTTCTTCAACGTTGGTGATTGGGTACCAGTCGTGACCTCCCCAATGACTTTGTCCCCGCTGTAGACCTTATACCCATGACGAGGAATGCCACGGTCAATCATTTCAATTCCCACAAGCTTCCGGGGTGCCCCTTTCTCCTTTTGTTCAGCAAGAACGGCTTTCCCGAAAAAATCGGCTTCCTTATCCACTTTTACCGCAAAACCAATCCCGGCTTCTATTGGAGTAATGTCCGCTGAAAGCTCCTGCCCATACAGCGGCAGTTTCGCTTCAAAACGCAGGGTATCACGAGCACCTAAACCAATCGGCTGTATCCCTTCTTCCTTTCCGGCATCCATTATCGCCTTCCAAAGGGCAGGGCCGTTTTCACTGTCGCTATATATTTCAAAACCATCTTCACCAGTATATCCAGTACGGGATACCAACGTGGAGATACCATTTATCATGACATTCTCCTTGAACTTGAAAAATCCAATTTCACTTAAGGCAGTATTTTCTGAAAGTTTTTGCAATATCTTCTCTGCAGATGGTCCTTGAAGTGCTAGCTGTATATAGTCACTCGATACATTCGTAATTTGGGCATCTTCCGTTAGATTAGCTTGCAGCCAATCGAAATCTTTTTCTGTATTCGCTGCATTGACCACGAGCAGATAGTCGTCTTCCGCCCTTTTATAAACGATGAGATCATCAACCGTCCCGCCGTTTTCATAACACATGGCCGAATATTGGGCACCGCCCGTTTGCAGCTTTGATATATCATTAGTCAGCATCTTCTGTAAAAAGGAAAGGCTCCCAGGACCCTTAACATCAACTTCCCCCATATGCGATACATCGAACAGACCCGCTTTTGTACGTACGGCTTCATGTTCGTCCTTTATACCCGAAAATTGGACAGGAAGTTCCCAGCCGCCAAAATCAATCGTTTTCCCTCCGTATTCACGATAAACCTCAAATAGTGGTGTTCTTTTTAAATTGGTCAAAAAATGACCCCCCTCAGATTTTTTAAAATTAAATTGGCTTCATTATCAAAGCTTTTTGTCCTTACGCATCAGATATTCTGATTCATGATGTGAAAAAAGCACAAAAAAGGACAGAGAAAGCCCGTTTGAGCTTTTTCTCTGTCCTGAAACCTGAAAGTTTACCTATATAATAGGTTTTCCCCTTTGGTGGCCGTCCCAAACGGGCGGCGCTCTCCAGAGTTGCGTCCAATAAGAGTTCTTTTGCCTGAGAGATTCACTGCTAAGTTTGCTCCTTCGGCGCTACATCCGTAGTCTCTCCCCTTATCTTCACCCGCATATTATGGTCTACCAATGAAATTAAGCGAATAAGCCCCACCCATTAGTAAAACCTTTGAGCATCATAGAATGCATTCTCTGCCAAATCTCCAAAAACTCCAGAAAAACGTTTAAATGATCTCCTTCGGTAATCATGGATAAAGCAGGTACCTATAGCCCATACTAAGAAAACGCGAACTGCAAAATCGATACAAAAATTCTTTTTAGCGTTTGGAAATTGGAATTTTCTAAATATACTTATATCCTACCCTAAGAAACTTATCTCTGCAATATCTTTTGAAGAGAAATATTTTTCTTACTTCACATATGAAATGTTCGGTTTTTGACCTTATATTAAGGAATTTATGATTTAAGAGGGAGTTATTTCTATGAAAATCAATATATCCTTCAATTCTGAATGGAATGACGAGTTTTTACAAAAAGTGGAAAATGATGGTCCATGGGGAAATTGGGAGCTTTATAAGTTGGCGGTTAAAATGGAGGAAAATCTCATCATTCCTGATTTTGAAGGTTTACAGGCACCCAAGCACCTTCCTCAGTTAACCCCGCTTCCCCATCAATTGGAAGCTGCAAAGCAAGTGGTGGAAAAGATGAATGGAAAGGCCATTTTAGCAGATGAAGTAGGTCTCGGAAAAACAATTGAAGCCGGCTTGATCCTAAAGGAGTATATGATCAGAGGCCTTGTAAAGAAGGTATTGATCCTTGTACCAGCTTCCCTTGTAACACAATGGGCTTTTGAATTGAATACGAAGTTTCATATTCCGGCAGTCGTTCAGAGAAAAAGTTATGTATGGGACTCCTGTGATGTGGTCATTTCATCCATTGATACAGCGAAACGCGCTCCACATCGTGATATCATTTTCAATCAGGAATATGACTTCATCATCATTGATGAAGCTCATAAACTTAAAAATAATAAGACGAAGAACTATGAATTCGTCCAAAATCTGAAAAAGAAATTTTGTTTACTCCTGACAGCTACTCCCATTCAAAATAAAGTCGAGGAAATTTTTCACCTCGTTTCGTTATTAAAACCAGGCCACTTGGGAAATGCCTCACTCTTTTCGGAAAAATATAAAGGGAAAGGCCGGAACATAATTGAAGATGAACACCTAAAGGAATTGGTCAACACTGTGATGATTCGAAACCGGCGGGCCGATACTGGTATTGAATGGACAAAAAGGCATGTGGAAACCATCACCATTGAATTTTCTCCAACCGAGCAGGCATTGTACGATGCAGTTTCAAAATTCAAACCTATTTCTGATGGAACAAAAGGAAGCGCCTTTTCAGCTCTCACTCTCCAAAGAGAAGCCTGCAGCAGCAGAGAGGCGGTCTTTTATACTTTAAAAAACATGAAAGCCAAATACGACCAGCCTACCCCTGACTTTTTGGCAAAGCTTGATGATTTATTTACAAAAGTGAATGAAACGGTTCAGAATTCAAAAGCTGAAAAAGCTTTGGAACTGATCAAGAAAATTGATGACAAAGTGATTATCTTTACCGAATACCGAGCTACTCAGCTTTATCTACAATGGTACCTTCAACAGAATGGAATTTCTTCAGTCCCATTCCGAGGCGGATTTAAACGTGGAAAGAAAGACTGGATGCGAGAATTATTCCAAAAGAAAATTCAGGTATTAATTGCAACAGAAGCTGGCGGGGAAGGGATAAACCTTCAGTTCTGCCATCACTTGATTAATTTTGACCTGCCATGGAACCCCATGAGGCTTGAACAAAGAATTGGGCGGATTCACCGCCTTGGACAGGAAGAGGATGTCAGGATTTATAACTTTGCCACGAAAAATACTGTTGAAGAACATATTCTAAAGTTACTATACGAAAAAATTAATTTATTTGAAAAAGTAATTGGTGAATTGGATGATATTCTAACCAAACTGGATATTAACAACATTGAAGAATATTTAATTGATGTGGTCGGCGAGTCCAAAACAGAGGGCGAAATGAAAATCAAGATGGATAATTTTTCATCGATGATCCAATTCGCTCAATCCATGAAGGAAGGTGAGGTTCATGCAGCAACAGGAAATTCATGATTTTTTAATAACTTACTTTAAAGCCAATGAATGTGAAATATTGGATAATAAACCAACCCACCTTACAGTTCAACTAACGATAGAAATGGATAAAGAATTAATGAACCGGCCCTTTTATTGGCACTACCTGGAAAAAACGGGTGGCATTCCGAACCCAGCCCAGATGACTTTCATTACCGATCCGGAACAAGCCCCACCCGACCTAAAGGGAGAAATGATTCATTTTGGCTCCCCTCGGCTCCATCAGATTATTCAATCAACAAAAAAGCTGGCAGGGTATACTAGACTTTTTGAGGATACTCCTCCATCAATGGGCGGGAATAATCCATTGTTTCCATGGCTTACCCTGAATGTGAAAATATCCTACCAATGCGATCGTAAAAAAGATACTTTTATGTCCATCGGATTGAATTTAATTTCGGGCGAGATCATGGAAGGATTTCACCATCGGGTTTTACCAATTAAGGTCACCCCAAAAATACCGGATTACTCGTTTACGCTTTCACCGCTCATCATGCCGAAAAGTGGATTGGCAAGACTGGATACATACATTAGAACGAGTTTCGAGAATGATGACCATTCTTGGGCGGAAGAAGCCATGCTGCGCTGGCAGAATGACTTGAACTTATTGGAGCATTTTTACAAGGACATGGACGAAAAAAGTGAGAGTTATTTTACCGAAAAAGAAGCATTAAAAGCTCAATACGAACCGAATATCCGAATATCCATCATCAACGGAGGTTTGTTTTACCTTTCAGATAGGGCGTTGGGATAGTAAAAACGATACTTAAAAAAACAGATATCCTAAGTTTAGGACATCTGTTTTATTTTTTGATATTTTTCCTTACGAACATCGACAAAGCAAAAGGGACAATGCCAAACCAATGGGATATACCATGATTTTTATCCTCTTTTCTATGACGGCGCTTTTCTTTTCGTTCTTTTTTGGTCAAATTAAAATACTCGACAAGCTGTTGCGTCAGATATTTAATATAAGCGTTTGTAGACATTTAAAATCACCCTATGCAAAGTATGCCCGGATAGCGCTTCTTTTAATCCTTCACTTGTTAGTTAAACACGTAAAATCGTTGAAAATGGGTCAGCGTTTTAAAAAGAGAGTTGATCTTTGAGTATTACATAGCCTGCTTTTCTATCCATTCTATCACTCTCCCCGCTTCTTTATCATATTGAATGATGACCCTGCCAACGCGGCCATTTTTAGTTGTGGAAGAAAATTCGAGATAGACGTAAGGACCGTCTTGCTTTGTTAAGGAATACCTCACCACACCATTTGGGTATGAGATTTCCCCCTGAATGATGTCCGGGATCACCTCCCCCAGCTCTTCCGTCACATCCTTAACGGCGAGATGTACAAGATGGTCGGCCACAAGCGATTCTTCCACTTCTTTATAAAACCTTTTATCGAGGATAAATTGATCGATCATCAATATCGTCAACATGATGAAAACACTTGCTACAATCATTACCATCGGGAAAACGACTCCTTTTTGATTATTCATCGACTTTCTTCACATTTTTAAAGAAAGGATGAAATCTTCGACTGAAAGTAGTCCCTGCTTTATCCGTTATATTTAAAACAATGACACCGCCATCCTTCTCGACCTGGAATTCCGAAATGTTCTGCAAGATGACCTCATGCCCCATACCATTCACTCGCCTTCGGACCTTATCCTCATATTGTTCAATGGATGATAATTGCTCACCTGAAAGCAAATATAATTTATTTCCCATTACATCCTGATCTATTGAACTCCGGACCTCCTGCTGCATTTGCATAGTAAAGACCTCCCACTCTTTAGGATGTAACTTGTCAATGGACCTCACCTGGGTATGAATGGTTGAAAAAAGTTCTAATACAAAAAGAGACGTCGTCATTAAGATCATTAAAGAAAAAAGCATTTCGATCATCGTAAAACCATCATTTTTTCGCAGCATCACAAATGGATTCATATTTACCAGATTCATCTTCATAACATACACACCCTTCAATCATCCCAGGGAAATCGCCATGGTCCCTCCATATCAATTCATAGGATTTTCTTCGGTAAATGATATCCTGTCCAACAGCTTGTATCTCCCCATCGATGAACGCCGTCAATCTTTCATATAATAAATGGTGGGCTTCTGTCCTTATGACAATATTTTTACGATGTGTCATCAACTCTTCAAGAATCGGTAAAATGGAAAGGACCACGAAAATACAAATGGAAAATGCGGCAATAATCTCAAGGTAGACGTAACCCTTACAATTTCTCAATCCTGAACCTCCCTTTACCGATATTGAGGACCAATTTGTACTTTCCTTTTGAAGTGTCAAGCATCATCGTTCCAGCTTTTGAAGCATTTCCATACTGATTAAAATGAAAGCTGAACCCTAATGTTCCACTTAAGAACTGTATATCCTCTGGTATGCTTCTCTCTAGAAGAGTTCCCTCCTTATAAGACGAAACACTATAAAACTTATTGGTATTATCAATATGGAGGTAAATCAAGCCCTCATGACTGATGGCATACTGTTGTGCGTAGAAAAGATCTTCATGGAATTGAGAAAGAAATAACCTGATTTCCATCCCTTTAGTGAAGCTTGGATATAAATTTGGGCTGATGGAAATCAGGAGTATAAAAATAACAAGGACAATAAGGGTTTCAGACAGGGTATACCCCCCATTGGAATGCCGTATATTAACTTCTCTCCTACTCAACGACCGTTACCTTTCCTTTGTTATCCAAACTAATATCATTCCCATTAGGGCAAGATGTCTGTTTGAGATAGCCTTGACTTTCCAATTCATCGATACTTACGGGCAGTTTAGCATTGTCGATCTCATATGCCTGAACCTGCGCTTGAGCCATCTTCACGAATGCTTCACACCCTTTAGACTGGATTGTAGATTGGTTCTTCGTGATATTTGGGATTGTTATAATCAAAAGAATAGATATTACAAGTAAAACAATAAGCATCTCAATTAGTGTAAAACCTCGTTCATTCATCATTTTCTTCATCATATCATCCTGCTCCTGAAACCATCTGACACCAGGTGATTTCAGAGCAATTTCACCTCCGGAATGCAATACTGAATCCTATATACCTTCAAGCAAAGAGAACATCGGCAGCAAAACCGCTAAATAAATGGAAACGATCAAAAGACCTATCAGTGAAAACATAAGAGGCTGAATGATTTTCAAGATTGCATTCATTCTCTCTTCGATTTTCTCGAGTAAAAAACGACTGTAATGATGCAGCTCTGCATCAAGTCTGCCGTATTTTTGACCATTTGCAGCAACCACAGGTAAGTTTCCATCGAAATAGGGGAGCTCCTGAAAGATCATTTCAAGCGATCTTCCCTCAGTCAGATCATCCTTGATGATGGAGCATAGTTTTTGGTAAAAAGGCTGTTGCTGGTTTTTAGAGAATAATTTGATGCTTTCGTTAATCGAAAGCCCTCCGGAAAGCAAACCGCTGAATTGGCTTGCAAAGAAATAAGTTTCGTATAACTTGATGAAGGTCCCGAATATCGGAATGACCATCAAAATCCGCCGCTGCCTTAATGGGCATAATCCATTGAACCAAAATCGTTTGAGCACAAACAGGAATAGGAGCAATCCAAGCAATATGAAGGGGAGGACTGGGAGAATGATTGTAGAAGCTGACAGTAATTTCAAGATTGCATTCTGATCGACATCCATCGTGAAATAGATTGCCTGAAATTTAGGAAGGAGAACACTCTGAAGTATATAAAAAACGATGCTTACAAAAATGACTAAGAATACGGGATAAACCATTAACTTTTTTACTTTATCCATATCCTCCGTTCTTTTCTTCCAATATTGCCCTCCTTCTTTCAACGCCCGATCCAGGTCGCCGTATTGCTCTCCATAAAATATATAACTTACAAGCTGCGGATGAAAATTAAGGTGAATTAGCACCTGGTGCAACGGATATCCATTCCTTAAATCCTTTATGGCCTGAGCGAAATCTTCCGCTTTCTTCTTCGATTCCTGGAATTCCAGAAAATGTAATGCGTCCGCCAGGGGATAACCATGACTTAATAATTCCCCTAGTTTCGAAATAAAGACCGCCTGTTCTTTTAGCTGCCATTTACTTTTTTGCTTCATCGTATACCAGCCGTTCATATTCCAGGGAATCCACATAGCCCATTGCAACCGCCTTTCCTATTTCATCCTTCAATTGGCGGTAGCTTACCGTACCCTTTCCTTTTTCATCCCCCATCATCCGAAGGACATTGGCCATGCTTTTTCCATAAAGCAATTCATACACACTTGCCCTTTTGTTCCTGGCAGTCATTTGGCAAGCAATAGCACAGTCGCCTTTACATGGTACACAGCTTAATTCAACCAGCCGCTGTGCTGTCACGCCAATCAAACTCTGTTCAATTTCAAGCAGGCTGACACCAAATTCAAGTAACCTGGAGATAGCGCCCTGTGCATCCCTTGTATGCATGGTTGTAAGTATCAAATGACCGGTTAGTGCAGCACGAACTGCAATTTTGGCCGTTTCGGCATCCCTGACCTCCCCAACCATGATCACATCGGGACTGTATAATGAAATTACACTAGTATCACCCGGTCAACGATACACTCCAAAATACTAATATATCAACGGTTTAACTAATTGCTCCCCCTCTATTTATAAAAACTAATTAACGCTAGTTCATACTAGTGTGTGAGCATTTGTGTGGTCATGTGGTCAATCTTAAATGATTGACCACTTTTTTATTTCATTGAATGTTTTTACCTCTCCCCTCAAATTATGCTGTTTCATCCATCCTTCAAATTTACCTTTTCTATCTTCTGTTGAAGTGAATACATAAAGTGCTGGAATCAATCCAAATCTACTCTTCACTTCCGGAAACACATCGACATATGCTTCTATTTTGCTTTTGTTATCAGCCATTCCTCTAATGTTGTCTACTTCGATTAAATGAAGGTAGCCATTTCGGCTAAAAGTAGCATCACTTATGACTTTTTTCTTATTAGATAGGGCTAACCCTTTGAATTGTATTCCAAATGAAGAAGTGACTGGTTCTCTTGTCTCTATGATATATTCCTTTTTCCAATCCAGCGGGCAATTAAAATATAAATAAGCTTCGTTACATAAAAGGGTGTGCTCAATTAACATGTTCTTTTTCACTTCTTTATTAGATCCGATTAATTCCCTCCCCTCTTTGTTAAGGTACATTACCTTTTCTCGTTCAAAATAAGTCTCATGAATATATGGTTCAAGTTGTTTTATAATGCGGCAAGCATTCCTATAGCTTTTTAAATCATGTATTTGCTGAAGGTGGCGTATTTTCGCCATACTCAGCCGGTCTATTGTCGTTAACAGGTTTTCGATTCGTTGTTGAGTGAATGATATCATTTTCTCTTTCCTCCATTTTTTCCATCATGTATTTGTCATCAATGTACGGTACTTGAACGACTCTCTTCTTCTCAATTTTGTAAATGGCACGACCTGGTGTGCTAGGTAAATCCTCTGCTCCCTTTTCATCTAAAATAACCATACTGGCAATTTGTGCAGCTGCAATGAACGATATCCGCGCAACAATATTCATTTTGACTTGCATCGGGACAGCTTCTTTCGTAGGGTATTGGGTGCAATAAATCAAACGCAACCCTAATCCCCCACCTATTCGAGATATTTCAGATAAGGCAGCCTGACAAAACTTTGCATACTTCTTTCCTTCGCCAGCAATAATATTTGGTGATAATTCGGCCCCTTCATCCACTATGACAAAGGTCCGCTTCTTTATAGGAGTATCAACTATGTTGGTGTATCCTTTTGCTCGAAACATCTTTTCACGCTTCTTTAAGTCATCTACAATTTCGGACAATACTTCTGCTGCTTCGAATACATTACTGGCTACAGCTTTCACTTGTGGCAAACCCTCATATTTCCCAAACTCCAAACCGCCTTTCAAATCCAAGAAATAAAACTCAACATCATTAATCTGGTTCATAAGCAAAGTGTAAAAAGTCTCTTTGATTAAAACGGTTTTTCCGAAACGGGTAACACCTCCAACGAGCATATGAGGGTACTTTTCAAAGTCGTGATATAAAGTGCCTTTGTGATTCTTTCCGACTGGTATTTCCCATGTATCAGGCCGCAAAAGGGTAGCATCATAGTTCCAGCTATTCGGTAGCCCTTGTTCAAATACATTGATTTTTAACGCTTCGTCAAAGTCGATTTCCACATCTTTATTAAGCCCATCTTTCAATACAGGGATAAAGGATTCAAATGCTTCTGAGGGTACGCCTAAAGGCAGTGAGTAGATATAAGTGGTGTAAGTAATGTGGTTATATTTGCGGATTAATTTAGGATACAGGAACGTTTCTCCTTTGTTGATACCTACCTTTCTATTTTCAAATATCTGTTCTATTTTCTTTTCGTCTGTCATCTTCTTACCAGGGATAAAGGCAGCACCTAAAGCGATAGCTGGAATAGCTAACCATTCAATCATTCCAATTCCTCCAATCTTCAATTTCTCCTTCTGTTGTACCGTCATTAAAAATATTAAAGTATTTTCGGGTTCCCCAGTGCTTGTAATACGTTTTCTCTTCATCATGGCACATGTACATGTATTGGCCTAACGTTTCATCAATCTCTTCTTTGTCATTACTCCAATCGGCAAGAAACTCATGTAAAGGCTTAAATGCTTTCTTTTTACTACGGTGAATCTCAAAATCCATCTTCAACACTCCCTTTTTTTGAAATCAATCTTTTTTGGATGGAACAGACAGAAAAGAGATATGTGAAACATATCTGTCGCAAAATAAAAGAATTAAAAAAGACAAGTTAAACAATTGATATCATCAACTTTGCATAGAACAATGAAAAATACACCTTTTGAATATTACCTTGAACTATTCTTACAAGAATGCTTTGCTGATTACTTTCAATAAATAAAGGATGCTGCCGTACTTGGCTATTTCCATAAAAATTACTAGCATATCACCATTAATTTTTAACCCTTCCTTATCCAATAAAGCAATAGCTGCTAATGATCCTCCGGTTATACCTGTAAAGACTAATCCAAATGTGAACGGGTCCATTTTTACACTCTCCTCTTCGTTGTATAATTCATTGTATTGGCATCTAAAATATAATTGCATGTCTATCTGAAATTTAATTACTTAGAGGGGAAAATGGATTGAATGTGGAATATTTACAACAGGTGATGCATATGAGGTGTAAAATAGAAGAGTTAGTAAAACAAAGTGGACTTAGAAAAGATTACATAGCAAATGAATTAGGTATTTCTACAAGGCAATTGAGGAATTATGAATTAAATAGAAGTTATCCACCTATAGATAAGGCATATCTATTGGCTGATTTATTGGGGGTTAGAGTAGATGAACTGTATGAGAAAGAGGATTGAACTGTTTTGAACATCACTATCAAGGTTTACTTACATGTAAAGGATACTAATTTTTCTCAAAGTGGGAGCTTCCCAGTTCTTAATTCAGACTTCAAGAAGGATCCTGACTGGACAGCTGCTATTGCTGCATATGAATGGATTCAACAGATTAATAAGAATATGGGGTCTAGGGTTCGTATTGACCAAGTAATTTATAACGAAGAAAATGATATTACGGAGTTAGTTAAGAAGGTTAGGACTAACATTTAGAATGACTTACCATTCTAAAAAACAAGCCATCAATAACCCGAAGGACTGTTATTATAAGTTTTTTTAAAGAATATAGTTTTAATTTTAGAATAGATGGTATTATTATTTAAATGAAAAAAATGGATTTATAGGATACTTGCAGTATTATTAAAATTTATTAAAAAGGAGAATTTATATTGTTACACCTTGATTTTAATAGTTACACAACAGATAAAAGTTTCATCGAAGTAAGGTTTAAAGATTCCTTTAAATTACCTTTGACTGATACGAGATATAAGATTCTTGACAAAATGTCAAAAAAGTACTCTCAGCATCATTCAGAAAACCCGGAATTATTGTCTTTTTTAGATCAGAGTAGGCAACAACAACTTCATATTCAATTAAATAGAATTGTTATTGATTGGGACAAACCCAATTCTTTAGGGGAGTTCATTAAAAGTGCGGTTTCAGATTTAACTTTTGTTTTGAAATTAATGGAAGTAAATGAAATTATTCGTATTGGTTTTAGAACACTCCATTCTTTTCAGTCAAATAGCCAAGAAGCAATTGATCAATTTATTTTCAAAGAATATTTAACTTCCAAGTTCAAATCACAACAATTTGCTGATCATTACTTCAATCCTAGAGTTCAATTTTCTGGTAAAAAAGGAGCAAGTCTTTTTAATTTAGCGATGTATTATCAACAAGAGCAAACTATTGAGAGTTCTTTTGACCCTAGAATGCCAATTATAAATAAGGATGTAAGGGATTTATTAACAGTTGATTTAGACGGTTTTAGAGAAAACTTTAAGGTGCAGAAACTACAAACAGTTTTGAATGATCTTAAAGAATTAAATGATAAATTACCAGATTATATTAAATCCTTAAGGAATGACAAATATGAACTTTCAAAATAATACTAATAATACTAGTACTGCTTTTGATATTCATCAACCAAACCCTCAGAGAAACAATATAATTGATGCATCTAAACTATTTTCAACAAATGATAAGAAATTCGAGACTACTGGTAATGATGAGAAAGTTGAAGAAAGTGTTCTTATAGCCAAGGACTTTCCTCTAAAAGTTGATTTACCCCTTTATATTAATAAAGGTGAAAAGGTTACTATAAGGATTATCAGGGAACAAACAAATTACACTTCGACCATGAGTGGTCCTAAGTTAACACCCAATGAGAAACCTCTTGTTTCGTCGCCAATCCCAATAAGTACTATGGGGGAAAATGTCGATAACATATTCAACACAAATAAAGCTAAGAATGATAAAATAATTATAAATGAGGAGAATAAGGAGATTGATCTTATGACCCAACAAAGAGATTATTTTATTAAAATTCTAACTAAAGTACAAAATACAGCTATCACAGTTAGTTTAATTGTAGGTTTTTTATTTATTTTTCTTGCATTTATCAAAGTGATTTCTGTTCCCGACAGTATCTTTGTTTTATTAATATCCTCAACTTTTGGTTTTCTAATGTTTTTTGACAAGCTATATAGGAGGACATTAAATAATGCCAAAGTTCATTGAAACCTTTGAGTTCCTATCAAAAATTTTAGGACCAGCGTTTTTTGCTTTTGTAATCCTGTTTGGAATTTTGGGATATGGTATATCAGATTTATATAAGTTTAATATTACTCATAAAATAACTCATTCCTTCCCATCACAATTCATAATACAATTTTATTTCTATTCAATGATCTTTGGAATAATTTTTATAATAGGTATAATAACTCTTCAAACAAAGATATCTGCCTCTACAGTTGATTTACAAGGTAATTCAAAACTTGATCCAAATAAAAGTGCTGCTCCTGGCGCATAAAAATCCTATAACATCAAATCGTTATTCCAATTATAAAGACTTAAAACAAAAAGCCCTCTCAATACGAGAAGGGCTTTTACCAATGATGAGGTACTACTTAGGGGTAGTAACCGTTATTTAATTATTTCCATTCGTTTCTAATTATTCATTTATGCCGCAAACAATTCAGTGAAGGTACCTTTACCAGCTTTCTCATCTGCAGAAATCCCCTGGGCCTTTTGGAATTTATATAAAGCCGAATCAGTACCTTTTCCAAAGATAGAATCAAGTGATCCAGGATTAAATCCTTCCAAATAAAGTGCAGCCTGTAGGATCCAAGTGAGATTGCCTTTTGCACCTTTTTCGACAGTAACAATGGCGGCCTTTGTCTTAGCTCCCCATTTCCCATCCACAACAAGCCCCTTATTAAATTGTTTATTAAGTTCTGTTTGTAGCGCTTTAATCAATGCTGTTTTGGTTTTTGGGCCATTAAATCCATCCACAATTAGACCAGCTTTATAACGGCTATTTAACGTTTTTTGAATCGACTTAATTACTTCATCACCACTGTTTGAAGGTTCGGTTTCTTCTTTAGTATCAGATTGAGGAATAACGTCTTTAGCATTACCAAAATTGATTTTCTGGCCAATTTTTAATTTAGTTGGATCGATACCAGGATTCGCTTTAATTAAATCTTCAACTTGAACCCCGCCTGCTCCATCCTTATGTGCAATACTCCATAAAGTGTCTCCTTCTTGGATTGTATAAACATCAGGAGCCGGTACTGGCTTGGTTGGAATTTTTGAACCTCTCCAATCAAATGTAGCTCTGTAATTATACTCGCAACAAGCTTTCCAGCTATACCCTGGCATTTCATTATGGGCTTTATCATATTGTCCTACGCCATCTTTAACAAGTGCTTCGTGAAGCTCTGCGATACTTGCAAGAGTAGCTTCATCCATAGTGTCATATCGATAATCACCAGCAACACAAATACCAAGGGAGAACTGATTGCTATTCCCAACATGATATGTCCTGTTGTTAATATCATTTGCATACACAATCCTAGCCCTTTCACCCTTTGGTGTATTAACTATATTCTTAGGCTCAATTACAAGAGCATAGCCACATCCAGGCCACCCCAGTGTACTTACATGGTATGCTGCAAAGCTTGCAGCATCAGAACCCGCCAAACTCTTCTTTGTTAAAGAATGGTGCCATACGCGGTGAGTGATTGCTTTCGTACGTTTTGAATAAGTACCATTTGATTTCAATTTACCTCTCATATCGACTAATTGTGGAAGGTTTGTAAAATTCATTTTTCATCATCCTTTTCTTTGATTACTTGTAATTTATCTACAATCACAGATGGTACTTTTAACCCCATTATTGCGCAATTTTCTACAATCGATAATATTTCATTGCAAATATAAAAAAGCACCGAGGCCATAGCCACCGCGCCGTTTAAATTCAATATAATATCAATGATGTTTGCAGCTATGATTATGCCAAACACACCAATTTTTCTAACATATCCAAATAGAGCTGTGCGACTACGTAACCTTTTTTCCTTCCATGCTGCACCGATACCTGTAAATATGTCAATCAGCATTGACACAGCTAAATAATCTATATATTTTACATCCCCAAATAAGTAAGAATGAACAAGTTGTAAATCCATCTTTTCCTCCTCTATATAAAAAAGAGAGCTGAATGAATCAGCCCTCTCGGTTTTTACTTTTTAAATGTTTTGCCTTAACAGTACCACTTATTGCTATGAAGATGAAAACCAGCACTCCGAAAACCGCTCCAACTGTAACCGATACATCATAAAAATAAATATCTCCTACTATTGAGAAAACAACAAAAGCAGTAATGATACTATAAATCCATTTGTTCACAACTTCACCTCTATTCCTTAGGAATTTGCGCGAGATCATTAATAAATTGTTGCAACCTACGTGCTTTAGCTTGCTTTTCTTTCCGGCTTAATGAGTCATCATTTTGAACTTCTTTAATCTCTTTGCGGATTTTACCCATTTCAAGAGATTTTCTATTCATTTCTTTTCGTAATTCCTCGTCCAAGTCTTTAGATTCTATTCCCTGTTTAGCGTAATTTGCATGCGCTTGATCTAGCTTGGTTTTCAAATCATAAAACTTTTTAGAATTATCGTTAGAAAAAACAGGATCAGCTGTAACTTTTTGTTTCAATGTGTTTCCTATTGTAGCATTTTTTGTAGTTGCTGGGATACCTAGTTCAGCTAATACCCCGCCATATGATTTAAATAAATAATCAATTTGTTTTGGAGACTTTTTCGTCAATTTCCCTAGACCTTTAGCTACTTCGCTTGTTGTAGAATCATATTGGTATTCTGGAGAAAGACTTTGTAAATCCCCTGGTACAATAGGGGCATCCATAAAGTTTTTATTAGCTGGCAAATCTCGTAATACAGGATGTAAGGTTGTTCTGGTTGGTGGTGTGAAGCTTCCGCGGAAAGTTGCTGAAAAGGTTTTAAAAGCCTCTGGATCATCATCATTCCACATTCTTAATGCTCTCTCGACATCAGAACCAAAAAAAACACCTAATTCCCTTGGCTTTGGAATCTTAGTGAATGTTCCATCTCCGTTAGGGATAAGAAAGTTATTATCTTTTACAAAATCACTCAATTGATTATAGTCGGGATCATCATGGTTAATCGCATATAAAGCGATAGTCGGAATAGTTACTGCTGTGAATCCTTTGACTACGAATTTGGCAGGCTGACCTTTTATAGAACGCCAAGTTTTATCTAAACCCTGTAAGGCTGCATTTAAATATGGTACAACGGCATCAACTTCTTTTGCAGTATTCCCATACTTATTAAAGTTAACTGTTATGTCATTAGCTTCGTATAAACCCTTCATTTTACCGTCATAGCTAGGATCATTTTTGGTAATGCGTTTAAACTCCGCTAGTCGTGGTGCTGCTTCAACTGCGTTATTCAAGTTTTCTAAAGCTCCTAAACCTTTACCTAAAAAATTTCTTAATCCCTTTTCTGGCAAAACATCACGTTTACTTTGTGCTAATAAATTTACATCAGATGAAATTGGACTTGAATGACCTCCACCAACAGCTTTAAAAGAACGATACAAATCATCATTCTTGAAAACACTGATTACAGATCCAATTAAATCCTTTCCGAATTTAAGAGGATTATCCGTTGTTTTCGAGTTGACGAAGGCCGTTGGTATATCTCGCCAAATATTACGAGTCAGTGAGAATACAGGGTTAATACCAGTTGTTAAGTTTTTCATAACCCTTGTCACCTGACCGACAGCTTTAATTACAATATGTTGGGCTTGTGGTGAAAGGTTCGTAATCGCCTCTAATAATTGCGGATCATTAACCTTTACATGTACTTTTTGCCCATCAATTAAACCAAAAACAACATTCCCTTTTGTTAAATCTGTTTTCTGTTCAAACCCACTGATAAAGTTTTCAAGAACCCCTTCTACTCCATCCTTTTGTAATGTTTCTAAAACATCTTGAGGAGTTTCTTTCGTAGGTACAATTTCAGCCCATCCTTTGAAAGCTTCCGGATCTTGCTTGATATTATTAATTAGTGTTTGCATAACCTCGTTACGTTTGGCTGTCTTGACGTATTTATCCGTATGTTCAATTGTACTCTCGATAGGACTAACGAGTTTACGCTGAGATCCTACCGCTTTTTTTACAGGGTTACTTTGGTTTGAAAATCCTTTCTTAGCTATGTGAGAAAAACCACTTTTTTCAATATCTTTGAAAATACGATTGTTTGGTACATAATTCGGATTTGCTTCACGATATTGTTTCCATTGTTTCTCACTAAGGATTCCACTATCTACAAGCCATGTTTTCCCTAGTTGATTATTATATTCATAATATTGCTCGGATAATTCCTTGAACTCCGGAATTTGTGATTCGTATTGTTTCACTTTAGCTTCCGACTTAGCAGCATTCATTTCCATTTCATCAGGGAATACTTTTTCACCGCGTTCCATACGGGTAATAGCATGTTTGTTTATAAGATAATCCTCAAACTTTGAAAGCTTGTTTTTAGGCACCTTCGTTGTAATTTCTTTCAAAGATGGACCAATTGCATCACCTAACTTATTAACCATCTTCTCAGTTAGAATTTGTTTGCTTATTTGGTCGCTTCCACGCGAATTAAGACCTAAGGTATAAGAACTCTCAGAAGGCTTTAATTCCCTTCCTAGAACCTTTTCCACGGTCTTATCAAACTGATTCAAATTATGCAAATTATCAACAGTTTTGATATACGCATTGGCTTTTAAATTATTAAGAGTCGGCATTTCTCTTTTGGTTTTTGTGCCGATGTGGTCTAATGTATCAGGTAATGGATCGCCAGGCTTATAAGGGATATCATGATTCACAGGTTTAAGGACAATGCCAGGGTCATCAACTGCATTTAGTCCAGCTTCGATTGGTTCATAGTCCACACCTTTTCTTATACGGTCCAAGGAAGGCGCTGCTTCAGTATCTGCAATAGATTCCTCACGCTTAATACTTTGTAATCTATCAAACAAACTCTTATGAGGCGTTTCTATACGGTTACTTTGTTGTGGTCGTAATTGTTCCAAAATATCTTCGCTTGGTTTGCCTGTGAATTCAGGCACTTCACCTTTCGCTAACCTTGCAAGGCCATTAGAAGCAAGTTGGCCTGCTCCATCCAGTAAAGGATCTGCAATCGCACCGGCAGCCGCACCTATTCCAATATGGCCTAAGTTCTGTTTGTAATTGTAATCATCAGGATTCAACCCCTCACGGATACCAACTTCCGTAGCACCTACACCGGCCCCTGCAATAGCCCCTTCACGAGCTATTTGTCCGAACCTAGATAAACCTGTTGCTCCTGCTTTTGCGCCTAATCCGGCCCCTTTTACAGCTTTAGCAGCACCTAAACCTGGAACAAGGTAGCCAAGACCGGACGTAATCATATCCGTTCCTCCACCTTCCCCAAATTCACGATCAGGATTATAAGCTGGATCACGGTCATTCAGTCTTTTATCTAAGTTGCTAAATAGACCCAATGAAGCTGAATCAGTCGCACGATTAGCACCACGAGCAAATTCTTTCGTTTTATCGGATTGTTCATGATTCAAGAAGTTATTCATCGCATCCCCAGCTTTTACTTTGTCAAAAGGATTAAAGAAGTCTTCTGCTGCTTTGAATGTTTGCCCGACTTCCGACTTTTTAAGCTTATCAACCATAGCAGCAAAACCAGTTTTCTTTTCTGGTTCACGTTTAGGCCGATGTTCTGTAATGGTTTTCGCTCTTTCTTCCGTTCTCCGGTTAGAAAGATTTAAGATACCATCAGTCAAACGACTTTTGGTATCCACTTCATCCTCTTTTGAATCCATCCAGGTACGGAATTCCCTTGCTTCAGATTTATCCATCCCTTTACTGGCTGCCCAAGATTCAAACTTTTTATCGTAATTTCTTCCATAATTAGACGGTAAGTTTTTGAGTAAGCCTTTTTCCCATTCGTAATTCTTGCTTCGGGTTAAACTTTCCCCACTGTAGTTCGACTTGTTGTACTGAACGGGATTTTCGCGACGGGCCAAAGAAGAAAGCTTTGGAGATGCTTTCCTTTTCTTCTCGTTTTCTGCCCATATCTGAAATGCTGATTTCGCCATTTAATCACCCACCAAACAGTTTCATTTTTTCCCAAGCATTCAAGTTTGGATTATCCCGAAGGGAAGGAACAGCTTGAGGGAAAACCTCTTCGACTGGCTTCCTAGCTAATGATCTCCCTTTGTTCAATTGCTTCGTCTGATTCTCATAGTATTTTGAAATACCCGATTTACTGGATTCTTCTTTATCTTTCCGGAATTGACTAACTAAATCATCCACAGATTCACCTGATTCATCTTGATAATCCAATTCCGCTTGTGCCGCTTCTGATGCGGCCATTGCCGCATCTTGGGCATCTTTCAAACGTTGGGCATACATATCTTTTTCAAACTCAGCTTGGGCCGTGGTCTTACCGATTTCACGAGCTTGAGAAAGGCCAGCATTGAATTTGCCGGCCCCATACATGTTATCGAATATTCTTTTGTATTTATTTGGATCAAATTCATTGTAAGCCATTAATACCACCCCTTACTGTCCCAATGCTTCAAAGCCTTCTCTGGCGTTCCGTATCTATCTTTAACGTATTCCGCTGTCATGATAATCTGATTAACTGGGTTTTTATAGCTGAGTCCCAATTTCTTTTCATATTGTTTTCGTGTTGAACTAAGAAACTGACCATAACCCCATGCAGAGCTTTTTTTATTCCCTACACCTGGATTCCATGTGGATTCACGCCCTATTAATTCCGTTAAAGCAACAACCCAATTTCCTGATATTTTCCCCGTACCTAACGCTGACCGTAAATGGTTTTTATAAGATTGATAATCAGGAGATTTCACGGCTTCTTTCTTCATTTTCCAAGTGTTTGTATAAGAACTTCCACCACTGCGGTTTGCGCCGGCTTGACCTATATCAGCACGACTTAAGCCTCCACCACTTCCTACCCTGCGAACGTGACCACTGAACTTTTCTTTCCAGTAACCTTTAGTCATATCAGCCTGCGCCACACCTGTACTTGATTGCGCACCAAGGAATTTACCGTTACCCATGTATATGCCAACGTGTCCATCTTTCTTATACGTATCAAAGAACACCATATCACCAGGTTGAAGTTGGCTAGCCTTAATTCTTGTGCCTTTTTTATTGAGTGTTTCAGTGGATGCGTTGCCCTGTTTGCCTAAATTAATCCCCATTTGGCTATATGCATAGTTAACGAAACTCGAGCAATCGAAGTTCCCTTTTGCTATATCACTTGCGGTCCTGCCGCCACCCCATACATATTTTGAGTTTCCGCTAAGTTTTTGCCCTAAGGCCGATACTGTTGCTACCGCCCCCCCTCCATTTACGGAAGAAAATCCATTGCGCTATACCCATCAATCGTAGCTTGATTTTGAGATAGTGCTTTATTGCCGTTGTATTCCATTTCGTACAATCTCCATGCTGCATCTTCTCCATATTGCTTCTTTGCCCAATCTAGTGCCGTTTTTTCAGATTTTGACATATGACTAAATTCATATTTACGCCATTCTTGCTCTGTCTTAAATTGTGATTTCTGAAAACCAAATTGTTTATCCCATTGAGTATCACCTACTTTGTCTCGACCTTTTTGATAGGTAAAAGACTTATCCCATTGAGAGTCTGTTGCTTTATCACGGCCCTTTTGATAATTAAAGGACTTATCCCACTGGGCATCACCAACCTTGTCCCTGCCTTGTTGGTAGGTGAAATTACGATTATCAATAGCTTGATTTCTATTGAATTCTGTTTCCCATTTAGAATTACTGTTATTGAATTCCGTTTGCCATTTAGCTTTATCAAATGCTTTTTCTTGAAGGTCCTGATATATCTGCGCTTGGTTTGCTTTACGTTCTACTTCCACATTTGTTATTTGAGAAGCCAAGTTATTCTTCTCTGTTTGTGCTTCACGGAACATTTTTGACATATCAGCTTGCCTACTCATGCCCAAACGTAAATTACCCTCAGCTGCTAGCCCTGAATTGACTCCACCATTCACTTGTGATTGGGCTTGTTGTAATCCTTTTTGAAAATAATCACGACCAATAGTATCCTGGGCATTTTTTATACCTGTATCAATTTGTTTCCCTTGATTATTAAGCCCAGTAAGTTTTGATTGCGCTAATGCGTCAGCTTGTTGTTTAGCGAACTTTTGTGAGTAATCCAATCCATACTGTTTCTGAATATCAGACGGCGATGTATATTTGATTGGTTTCGGTTTAACAGTTATATTAGTTGTTTTTGGCTTAGTAACAACTGTTCTCTTAGCCATTTACCTGCCCCTCTCTATATTTTTTCACAAAAAAAAAGCCCTCCTATTGGATGCCTTGGATTCCCTTCTATACATTAATACTTGTAGACCGTTTCTTGACCTGTTGGATAATCAATTTTTGCCGGGTTAGTCCTGTAAGTAGTAAGCCTTTTGCCATTTGTGCTAGGAACAAATTCTAACATCATATCAACAAACTTAATATTTGCCGTACCTGTTGTACCTATCTTTGTTCTTAATTGCCATACAACTTCCCTTGCCCTCATTGCTGTATTGGTATTGTTAGCCGCAAGTATATTTGTCTTGTGGCAAAGTATTGCAGAACGTATAGAAAATACTTTTTCTTCCCCGGCTTTAACTTTTAAGATCCTTGAGTTTTTTTCATCATTCTTTGTTTTCTCAAAGTCAAAGTCTGGAGATCCTAATTGATACAAATGTGACATAATAGAAATCTCACAATCCTGATCGGCAATGACTATTACATCCCCAAAAGCCTTCCATGTTCCTTCAGATTTAGCTTCAAATCTTACTGATGTCTTTGCTCCTTGTGATGTATAAATTGGTAACCCTGTACCTGGATCAGTGTTATAACTAAATGGTATTAGTCCACCATCTGTTCTATAATCATAG
Organism: Peribacillus sp. YIM B13481; assembly: GCF_042787985.1. Taxonomy (NCBI): domain Bacteria; kingdom Bacillati; phylum Bacillota; class Bacilli; order Caryophanales; family Bacillaceae; genus Peribacillus; species Peribacillus sp. YIM B13481. The sequence goes on along the minus strand of NZ_JBHZPE010000003.1, from coordinate 134,844 downwards.
TTTACTCTCATTAATTCATCTGTGGAGATTGTTGTGCCTTTATTCCTAAATGGTTTCTTAGCCGCTAACATTACCATATTTCCAAAGAACTTCATGGCACGGGTCATTTCCTGGCTGTCGCGTGTGGTTCTCGCAGGGTCGACCCTGTTTTTAAATTCTGGATTAGCCGCATTGAATCCATGATTATAAACTCCCCAATTTGTTAGAGTTGGTAGGGTTACATTTGCAAATGCTGTTGTTTCTCCCGGCTTTTTAATCTGGTCAATTAATGCAAGGTAGTCTTGTACATCATTCTCCATCCATCGTGGATAATAAAGCATGTAATGTGTATCGCCTTCACTTAATGTAGTGTGGTAATCAAGGCTTGCTACTGTATCATCTGGTAATGAAGCCATTAAATCACGTATGATTTTAGACTCATTCTCACTCCATGCTGCTGGACCTTGATTGTATTCATCCGTTGATACGCCCCAATTGTAATCAAAGTTCCTACTGCAATCTACCCCATTAATATTTTCCCTTGTTTGCATTAAGTGTCCATATGGGTTAACGAGAGGAACCATCACGATCCTCACAGAGCGTCTTAAATATTCCAAATGTGGATCACCTTTATAATGGTTAACAAGTAGATCGGCAAACTGTGTAGCCCAATAGAATGCTGTGTATTCATTACCGTGTATTAATGCAGTTATTAATATTGTTTTCTCTGGATATTTAGGTGTAAATTCATAACACCATACGTCAAATATTTCACTTGGTAGTGTGGTCGCTGGAGCAGGTCGTGAAGAACTTTTACCTATACTTCTTTTAGTTACGTATTCACCATCAACTAACGGGTCCATTAATGCAGCAAGTTGCACATCAGGATTGTATGAAGATGGAACTTGAACCCCCCTCAAAGTAGCTGGCATTTCTGGTGATTTCCAAACTGCATTTAAAGAAGGATTAATAACTTTTATGTCTTTTATATCTACCGAATTGCCCGTCAACTCTGTGTTAATCGGGAGTAATTTTTCATCAATAACTACAGGAACTTTATTGTTTACTTCACTCAACAACATTTCCTGTGTAATAGTTTGCTGCGCGGCTTGAATCGCTTCTTCTGTACGTAAAGTTAAATCGTCCACAGTTTGCTTGTTGGCAAAAATAGTTTCTGCTTCCGTTCGCCCTAAAGATTCTAGGTTTGCCATCTTCAGTTCATCCACTTGATCTTGTGCATCATTTACTGCTACACGAAGAACTTCACGTTCTATTGTGTATGCTGTTGCGTCCACACGATCTACATCACGCCATTCTTTTAATGTTCCGTCTGGTATACGTGCCATATAAACCCCCTCCTAACTTATGGTTTTTTAAGTTTGTAAACGAATGCAACTCCTAGGAGTGTATTTGGTACATCCAGCTTATGACGAATATCTATACTAACTAACCGTCCCTTACCTGAAATGGGAAGCGCAGATTTCTCCGATTTAGCTTTACTGAAAGAGAAAACACCTAAATCCCAACTTCCAAGAACCGTACCTGAATCAACAATAATATTCGGTTCAAGTACTTCAATCGACTCAACTTCCCCTCGATCATTTACACTTACTACATTCTTAATGGGATTCACAACAGCGTTATTATCTACATTGACAGTAACCACTAATTTTGTATCATGCTCGTTACGTTCCGTAATAACATGAAGTTCTTTAAACTTTTTAGGATTATACGGAGCACTCATATCGAAAGACTTTGTTAAAATTCGGTCTTCATATATAAACCCAAGGTCATTAAATACGTTTTCATCAAACTGGAATACTTGTCCTGTATCCTGAGACTGCACTACTAACTCACTCTGCCATTCATACATTTTGGCGAAATCAAAGTATGGTGATTCATCCATAGTCCATGCACTATGATTTGTATAAAATCTTAAACGCTGTTTTCTATTTGGGAAGCAAATATGATATTGATGATCATAAAAAATAGCGCAAGCATTAGTATCAGAAGGGATTATATTTCTTATCTTCCCATCCAATTGTTCAATATTCATTCTGTTTTCATTTAGTCCGAATGACCTTAATACCATGATTCCTTCTTTAGATAAAAAGACAACATCATTCCCCATAACTTTTGCTGTCTCTGGCGCAATACACCCCACCCCTGTATGAACTACATACCGAGAAAATGGATCACTTCCTGTAGGTGATTTACCTAGTAAAGCTTGAACCGATGTTGGCATGAAAATGAGGATGAAATCTCTGTAGGGTACCAATTTCGAAATACCTTCTTGCTCTGTGTTCTCAAATTCCAAAGTGTTGTTTACTGGGAAATAGCGTGGATTCTGTAAGTGAGATATATAAATTTGAGATTTCTTAGTCGTATCTCCATACATAATTAATCGGTCCCAATAAAGCATGATTCGGTTACATGTTTTCACCCAATTTGTATCAATTTTTATATTTTCGTCAGTCGACGTAACTTTATAAGTAGGGATAGTAAATGCTTCTGGTTCACCTGGAGTAGGAAACTCAGGTGTAGCTTTTACCCGAGCTGAGACTTTAATCGTCCAATCACCTGATTGTGATGGGGTAAACATCCACGTTTTAGAGTCAGACCAATCTTTACCTAATAGAAGATTTTCCGCTCCTGTTCCTGCTGCCCATCGCTTCATCCCATACTCATATTTGTATTCTATATTCGTTCCAGCAACCTTCGATATAAAAGTGGAGAATGTTGTTGGTTGATTGGGTATCCCAATTCTTTTATCAGGCATAACTCCCATGATTGATAATAAATCTCCTTCACCATCATCAAGGTAATTATCAGGAAAATCCATTAGCCCATTTGTGCCTATTTCTAACGCTTCAAGTGGTTTAGGTCTGTATGGTTCGACTACCTTTGCCAACGTTCCATCGTACTCCACAAGCTCGGTACCAGTTGCGATAAACAGCTTGTCTTTCCATTGAACGGCTTCAATCATCCGTTCCTCCTGAAATCCTTCTGGTAGCCCTGTAATCGGTAAATCTCCACCGTCAAGCATCAGTTTACCGTCTACCGCTACAATCGCCTTAAAGGATCCATCAGGTCGGTAATATCTAAAGTATCCCTGCCCTTTACCTCTTCGGTTTGGAGGTGTCACTTGCTGTTGTTGTAGGTCTTTCCACAGCACCATGGAATTCCCTCCTATCTCGCTTTAGCTTCAAAAAATATAGTCATATCTCCAGAGATACTTCTTGGATCAACCTTGGCTCCTGTACCCGGATTAACTAAATAGATACGGCAATACCGTTCAGGATTTGTAGGATTCGTTCCAATAGTTGCCATAATGTTTGTCGCGTTTCCGTCCCGAAGAACTGTAGCACTATATACTGGTTTGTACCAAGTATTGAATGGGACATGCTGAACTTCTAGGTAATCAGACATTAGCTTTACCGAAACAATTCCCTCGTTTGCATATTGGCCAATTCCGTCATCCAGGCCCCAAGAACTGCCTGAACCTTTGAATGCTGCGAAACGAACATCCGGATAGGGATTCATGTTGTACCCCTTGATAGAAATATCTCTAAACCAAACTTCTCCGATTGCACTTTTCCATAAACCAAACAATATGCGTAGGTAGTTCTTATTCATTTCGGTAGGGCATGCAAAGCGATAATATTTCCAGTTCTTATCTGTGATCGTAACGCTATCTGTCGTAGGGTCACCGGTAAAAGATGCATCCCCGTAAACATCTGTGGACATTTGTCCTGTTCCACTTATTACTTTTGCCTGAAATTCTACTTCAATCCAACCGCCTGTAGGTACAAATACATTTTCGAAGGTATATGCCCGTTCATCGATTGCAGTCGATTTACATTTCAGTACCCCTGCATCGACAAATAAAGTAGAGGACCCATCTTTCCTCTTGTCTCGTGCAATCATTTTCTCTAAATCCCAATGTCCTAGCTTGCTATAAAAGGTAAGTGCTGCCGATGGTAACATGTGTCATCCTCCTTAGAAAGGTACAGAACTAGTAGTCACTCGTCTGGCCCCGTTCCGTATTGCTGTCTGTGCATCGTCATACGATTCAGCCTGGTACCCGTCAACCTGAAGACCTGCATTGATTGCTAGTATGTATGTCGCTGGTACAATCTGTGAATACACAGTGTATATAAATGAATTCGGTATCGGTTTAACGTAGTCGATATTAGTTTGATTCAAAATACTTGTACTGAAACCTACTTGAATATTTGGATCTAGGTCACGTATTAGCTGAAGGTCTGGAATTGTCGTGGATATTAAAGCTGCACGTTTTAACATGCTGTACTCTTTAATGATCCTTAGAAGTTCTTGTGTATCTGTAGCCGTTAATGCTACCCTGATTTCCATATATGCAGCCATGTTATGTTCACGGCAAAACCACAAAAACTCTTTTAAGGATAAGACTCGTTCGTCTGCGTGATAAGCTCCACCTAGTTTTAGACCTGCATCGAGGGCCTTCATTTGTGCAAGAGTTTTAGATGCTACTTCGCCTGTACCGTTTGTAGTTCTATCCACTGTTGCATCTGTGAAAACAACCCACTGTTTATCTGATGTGAGCCGTAAATCTGTTTTAATTCCCCAAAATCCCATCTGTTTTGCTTGGCGGAAAGCCGGATACGTATTCTCTGGTGCTCCCCTTCTGTATCCACGTAGGGCGATGGAGTGATGTTGTAGGTCATCCCGTACCACGTTGAACTCCCTGGTTAATGCAATCTGTGTATCCTTTTTATTCTGTTCAAGAATGGCTAATTCTTCATCCATACGTTTACCTATGGAAGTGTATTGCTTTCCGTTTTTATCTTTAAGTGCATCCCCAACTTTTTCATCAATCTTCTGGAAGTTTCCATTTAAGCTGTCTTCCACTCCCATGTTGTCATCTGATCCTGGCTTAAATAGGTTGAGATTTTCCCACCATTCTGCCATACATTATCCCTCCAAAACTAACTCTAATCGATCTGTGAACAAGACCTTATGCCCTTTGAATACTCCACTATGCGTGATGGAAAAAACTCTTTCCACTTTATCGCCATAACCTAAAGAGCCTGCACGCGCCAGTAAGGCTTCTTTAGTTTCGAAGGATTCTAATTTTGATTCATTCTGTATACTCAAAGCTGCTATAAACAAAGTGATTTCCCCCATTACAATTCACCCCAAGTTTTTCCTTTAATGTCACTCCATATCGGCCTCCGAATATGATGTGTCATACCGTGTCTACGGGACACGCTCCCTCGATCTCCTATGTCCGTATTTAATATAAGTGGTACTTCATTTACGGCCATGTTGGTATCTTCGGCTATTGTATTTAATCCACCACTAAAATTATCATAGGATTCCATGTGTTTAATCCAAGGTTCAGGACGGGTATTTTGTCTCGCCATACATATCACCCCATTCTGTATGTCAATTCAATGCTCATTACATCAGTTTCCCATTTTCCTGTTTCGGGATTATAGGTCTGATTTTGATGACTTTTAAATTCTTCAGGGATCGGATAATTTGCGATAAAATCACTCAATCCTTCCTTGAATTCACCATATAAATCTGAGTATTCAAACTGAGAACTATCTTGTGTTTTTATTCGACCTGCAACAAAAGGAACGAGAATAGTGCGTACAAATGTTTCTGAGATAGGAAACTCGTAATTTGGAGTGGATTCTAAAAAAGGAAAGATAGCCCCAGCTTTTGAATTAAGCTTGGCTATCCCGTCATTTGCATAATTAGTTACTTGTTCAAGTGTTGGAGATTCTTCAGTAAGGGATTGAATATGTATTAAAAACTGTCCTAAGTTCATCTGTAAACTTCATCCTCCCTTCAAGACTGAAAAACACCCCTTTAAGGAGTGTTATAGGATAGTGATCTCTTTTTTAAGAACTTCTTCCATACGTTTGTTTGCTTCGCGTGTCTTTTCGTATGAGTATTTCCATGTTTCATAAATCGATTGAGGAACTTCGAAATCTTGGCCTACTGGGATAGCATAAATAACCCCATTCACACCGACTGGAACAACTTCATTCGGATTCATAGGATTTTCAGGGATATGGATTAGCTTCTTAGGTTGAGCGTCCAATATAGCTTTCATTGACTTTTCTTGTTTTGCTAATTCACGTTCAAGGCGTGCTTCTTCTTTAGACGCTTTCTTTTCTGCTGCTTCTCGTTCCGCTTCCATCTCTTGTTGCAATTCTGCTCTTAATTGTGCTTTAAGTTCTTCCACATTGATTTCTGGTTTAGGTTCTTTATTAGCCATTTAAATTCTCCTCTCAAAATAAAAGAGAAGGGGTATTAAGCCCTCCTCTTAGTTAGTTATTATAGTGATGCTGATGATTCATAACGCGCGATACACAATTCATTAAGTCGTAAAGCTGTCAGACACGCTTTCCATGCTACTGTATTGAACTGATTCATTGGATCTGCTGTACCTGCTGAACCTGCCTTGTGAACGATGATTTCTGGTTTTGCTGAACCTTCTACGTCCGGTACTCCATATGCACCTTTACCAATTACGAGAGTTCCGAATACATCCGCTCCTGCTGAACCAGCTCCTGCGAATTTAGGTGCGTTGTCAGCTTCAATAAAGTAGATACCGTACATTTTACCAAGTGTACCTTCTACTCGATTCTTTGTATCAACATAAGTATTTTGATCTTTCCACTCTTGAGTTTGCATTAAGTCTGTTGCTACATCCGTATGGATGAATGCAAGGTACCCTTTTCCTCCACCAGGAAGTGTAATAGTTTTAACCTTGTTACGTTTAAGGTTACGTCTGATACGTAAAATATCCAATGCTGTAATTTTCATTGCTGCCGTTACAGTTGCACGCGAAGTAGCTACGCCAGGATAAACAACGTTTGTTCCTGCTGTGATAATATCACGAACAACAATATCAAGTGATTCCCCTGCATTTTCACCCATTAATTCAGTTACTTCAACAAGTGTGTTATCCAAACCTACTAATTGAATTTTGTCTGTGAATTTAGTCCAGTTACCATATTGTTTTACGGTAGCTGAAATCTTAGTTACATCTAATGAAACCCCATCAGGAGTTACACCCTCCGTCACGGCAGTAGTTGCTACCGCGAGGGAGTTCCAACGTCTCCATGATGCTGTATCCCCTGCATTCTTCGGCATACCCATGTTCTTTTCACCATATTTCATGAAGAAAAGCTCTGGTGTAAGTCGTTCTAACAGTAAACGTTGGTATACCTCGGCTTGTTCTGCTGTTAATTGCGTAAATCCGGCTGATCCATTGGAATAACTATTGATATTTGTTGGCATGTTTTACACTCTCCTAAAAGTCTGTTTTTTCTCCACGCTTCACCTTTTGGATTAAGGCTTCAAACTCCGATTTAGACATTTCACTTACACTCGGAACTTGGTGTTCTCCTCCAGCTCCTAGTGAACCAGGTGACGAGTTTTGGTTTTGTTGTAATTTTTGAATAGCTTCTTGCTCTTTTTGCTGTCCTAGTTGCTTATACGTAGTCCGTAAGTAAGCATCTAAGAGTGATAAGCCTCTTGATTCTTTGAGATTCCACGCTTCCTGCGGTATTTGTTCAGGTGTTAAGTCTGGAAACTCGGTAAATAGCTCATTTGCTTCTGATTGAAGCTGTCGGTTTTGTTGTTGCTGTTGTTTCATTTGTTGCATCTCTTGAAATTCCGGTAGCTCACTGACTAATTCTTTGAATTTATCAGGATTGATTCCAGCTTGTTCATACTTTTGTCGTTCCTGCTCTTTTTCTAAATCCCCCAAAGCTCCAAGAAGTTCCTCAGGGTTTTGGTATCCGGATAACCGAGCAACGCGTTCTAAATGCTGTTGATACTCTTCTGCACGTTGAACTTGCTTGTCGTAATTCATACCCTTTTGGATATAATCCGGAGCTTGTTCGTAAGGTACTTCAATTTCTTCCTTGTTGTACTTCACTTTGAACGCTTGTTGTGCTTCCTGTGTGGTAGCAGGAGCTTCTTCTATTGCTGGTTCTTGCTGTATTGATGGTTCATTGCTTTCAATTACTTCTGGTGCGCTTTGGTTGGCGCTTTCTTGAAATTCTTCTGACATAATAAATCCTCCTTCGGTATGGTTGCCGAATAGTATTTAAGCCTTTTATAGCGTCATGCTCAGGACAAAATAAAAACACCTTATTTGGCTAAGGTGCTTTGCAATACGTATCCTTCTAATTCCCAAATCTTATTCTTAACACGCTCATTACATATATCTGCGCCAATCTGTTCATCGAAGTTAGCAGGATCAACACACGCTGACGATTCTACAATAATAAATCCGTTAGGTAGTTTTGCTGTTAAAACTGTACATTTCCCAAAAATCGTATCGTACTGTAATTCTGTACGATTAAAGATATCGTCTACATGTGCCTGTGTTACAGTGTTTTCACTCAATTTTATTCCTCCTTATAGTGTTTGTTCCTGTTCAGCCATCACTTGTTCCATGATTGCCTTTTGTTCCTGTGGAGATAGCTTCTTAAATTGTTCTTGCTCATGCTGCGGCCAGGTAGCAAGGATCTGGTCAAACTCATGAGGTGCTTCCGCTGCCTCTTTTTCCTGCGCTTCTAATTGCTGTCTCAATTCTTCATCCTGTTGCCGTTGTAGTTCATCCGTCTGTTGTTGTTGCATATCATCGTCTAGCTGTTGTTGCTGTTCCATTTGTTCCTGTTCCATCAGTTGTTGTTGCTCCATCTGCTCTTGTACTTCTTTCAGCAATCTATCTTTAAACGGGATCACGTTTCTAGGTGCAAATTTAAGATACTGCTCAAGTGAAATTGCTTGCGTATCGAACAATTTATCTAAACTACTCATCATTAACGTTTCAGAGTAAGAAGAAGATGGACCAATATCTATTTTGAGTGACATTTCTGTATCTTTATGTTCAGTACCTTTAAAAGTTCGCGTATATGACTCTTCATCATCATCTTTCAAGGTGATTGCACGATCCGTATTGTAATGAACCTTCCAAAACTCTTCCCAAATACGGCCGATGTTCTCCATCGATTGATAAAAACGTCTTTTAACAGACTCAATCGGAATACCTGCAGCCTTCTGAAGCATCATGATAGCCGAAGCGTTCAGGTCTGAGCTGATTTGTTCACCCATTGCCGACTCATTAGCACCAGATACCTCTTTAGTGTAGGTCATAATGTTATCAACTAAGCCTTGAGCTTGCGGTGACATTGTCCCAGGTTGCATGTATTGAGCATTCCATGTCCCTGGAGGACCACCATCAACTAAGATTTCACCTGGTGTATTGGTAGGATTCTGACGGATAAACTCCTTTTTAATGAGCATTCTAGGCATCCCTGTGTTTTGTATGCTTAATATTTGCATAGCGATAAGGAAGTTAATGCTCTTCTGGTTAGGTATCAACCCTTCTGTATCCCCAATGCCGAATATGGACATCTTACGTCGTTTCCATTGCATAACCTCTAATGGATATAGCTTTTTACGTGTACTTGTTTCCGGCTGAATAACGACTTTACCAGCTACCTTAGTAAAATGAATGATTTCATCCTTTTTATAATACTTAGTTAGGACTGTAACCTTCTTGCTGCCGGTTATTTCATCCTTCGCTTTGTCATACGCTTGATCTTCTGTGTTGCTGTCAGGATTGATAAGAGCAATTAACTCTTCACTTACTCCATTACCCTTCGCTGCTTCTCTCACGTTCGCCACATCGTCACGGTGCGTAATGATAATGTATGGTTGTTTCTGGACTAAACGTTGTTGAGGATTACCAGGGAAGAAGTTAACGGGATCAATTGTTTCCCCACACATTTCCCCCTTGTATTTAAGCTTGTTACCACCATATTTATTAACATCCCAGTAGTAATGCCATATACAGGTCCCAACGTTAGAACCACTATCCAATGCTTCCTCATTCAAATCATCCTGTTTGATGCGTTCCCATGTAGCATCAGAAAAACGTGTGAAGGTATCGGCAGCCTCAAACTCTGGTTCGCCTTCTTCTGATTCCGTAGCTGTATAAATCATCTTGATATTCTCATTCATTACTGAGCTAACCTTATGCCCCTGTATCTGGTCTATGACGTTGAATACAGGCCTTGGGAGGTCTTTGGTCCTTGAAGTAGGTTGAGGCCATTGATCACCTGCTCTGAACCTTTCATACTCTGCCCAATTATCTAAGTATCCTTGTTGTTTCTTATAAGATAATCCATCCTTGTACTGATTCTGTACAGCACTGGCAGCTTCTATGTTGTTATCCATTTACTCACCTACTTTCATTTGGACCATACACCCACTCATTAAATATGCTTGCCGTTTCCCTCTCCTGTTTAGCTTCGATAATGGGAGCAATAGGATTAGGAATCTTTGGTGTCTCCATTGTTGGTGGTTTCTCCTGTTTAGTTTCCATTTGCCATCGCAAACCAAGTTGTACTGCCTTTAACGTAAAAAAGCCCGTTACAATAGCCGTAACCGGAATACATACTGCTAATATGATTACCAAGACATATAGCCTCCTTCATTGTCATCATCCGTCCTGAACGCTGGATGCATAAGTGCTTTAGGTTCAGGCGGTAAATCAGCATAGTAATAAATGAATCGGTTTAAAGCCTGACTCATCGCGTCTACCTGATCATCATTCTTTCCTTTTGGGAAGGATGCACACTCTTCTACAAAGTCATGTACCCACTCTGCATGTCGTGGTAAATACACGTTACCTGATTCAATGTGAGGAGATACCGCGTTAACCCTTGCCACCTTACCACCTTCAGGCTTAACAGGTATCATTCCACCTATTTCCCTGTGAAGCATGGCAATAATAGCTGGACCATTTGCTTTATCCTCTACCAATCTGGTAACAGCTTGAGGATGTTTCTTGGCCATGTTCCTTATGGCTTGTAAAGTTGTTGGGAAATTCATTCGTGCTTTCAGATTATCAATCATGTACATATCTGCGTCACGTTTCCCCCATACTTGAATAGCTACAAAGTCATTATCATCTTCATCCTTAAATGTAGCATCCACACTCATTATCGTTGTCACCATCTCTGGTAACTTATCATAATACTGCCACCATTCACGCTTAAGGATATTCCCTGCTGCTGATGATGGTCTACCTTGATAAAGTGAGTTGAAGGAAGATGGATACCTTTTACGCTCTTCAATGAAGTTCTTACCGTATCGTTCAGGCCATAACGGTTCACCTTGAGCCCTGCCCAGTATGTCATTCTCTTCAGCTTCTAACGGGAAGTTATAGACTGCCCAGTTTAACGGTTGCCCGTACTCTGCATTTAACAACCTACCTTGTAGATCATCTTCATGCCAACGTGTAAGAATCAATATAACAATAGCACCTGGATGCAAACGAGAAGAAAAGGAGTCAATCCATTCATCCCATATCTTTTCCCTGTGCGTTTCGCTGTCTGCTTCTTCACGGTTCTTAATGGGGTCATCGATAATCATTAAGTCAGCACCTTGACCAGTGATACCCGATAACACACCGCGGCTAATCATACCGCCAATATTGTTATCTAATGCCCATTCATCATGCGCTGAACTATCTTTAGCAACCTCAATATCAAATAGTTCCTTGCCGAACTGCCGCACCTTTTCTTTATTCTTCTTCCCAAACTTACGAGCGAATGAGTCATTGTAAGATATCTCAATGATTCGGTCTTCTGGAAAGTGTCCTAAGTAATAGGATGGCAATGTCTCTGTGATTGTCATTGATTTAGAATGCCGTGGAGGCATGTTCAATGCAATGTATTGATTCTCTGTAGGAATCTCACCATCACGCATACGCTGTTTCTTATCGATAGCAGCTTGAATGATGTTACCAATGTATTCAATGTGCGGAGCTCGCTTGTATCTCCCTTGATGCGTATAGATAACATAATCCAGATAGCTTTTACGTGCTATGGCCTTTTGTACCTCATTCAGTGTCGGAAGTTTTAGAGAGGATAGTTTCAAGCTCCTTCAACTCCTCGACTGACAATTTACTGAGATCAGTTTGAGTTTTGATGTTATGTGTAGTTTCACCTGTGCTATGAACATTTTGTTTGTCTTCCCAGCTAAAATTGTTTTTCAGATTGAACATTACCCCTGTTGCAATTTTAGGCTGCCACAAACTTTCTTCAGCAAATGACTCAATTTTGTTCTTAGCTGCGCGTATCGTGTGAGAATATTCATCGTTGCGTTGTTCATAATCCAATAAGGTTCTTCTTGTGGTTTCTAAAAAAACTGCTAGTCCTGAAATGGTAAAGGGTTTAATGCGACGTGTAACCACTTCCCCATATCTATCTAACTCAGGTTTCCATTCTCCATCAACTCGATACCAAGACTCTTCAAAGCATGAATCAAAGTATGCATCTATTTTCTGTTGCAAATCTTCAACACTCTGAAACTTTAATGGTCTACCTACATTACTCATGTCATCTCACTTCCTCCTAATAGCTCCACCACGCCCACGCATATAGGTAGATGCTTTCATATTCATCAACTCTTCAAGATCCCTTTGACTTAACTTCTCTTTCTTCACGGGTTTTTTCTTTGGTGGTTCATCACGTTTCATCGTTTTCACCCCAACAAAAAAAGGCCACTCTAAAAGAGCGACCTTCATTTTTTATTCTTCTTTTTCTTCAACTTGGAAACTAACTACTTTATTCATATTGTAATAAAAATCTGTCTCATCGCATTTCAGCCAAACGCTGTTTGTTATCCGGGATATAACATTTGGTTTTGTATTCCCTTTAATATACGCATAGTCCCTGCTATTATCTTCTCTATCCAATTGCACCGTAAACATCATATTTCCATCTCTCCCTTCTGCCTAATTAATTCGACAGAAGGTACTATTTTCCTGCAAATAAAAAGCACCCAAATTAATGGATGCTAACCTTTTAGTATTCAACCCTATAAAGTACTACAGTATATAATTCATCGTTTCTTTTAGTTATTTGATGAACAACTAGGTATTGATTCTCACCTAATGTTAGCTCTGCTTCATCTATAAGTTTAGATATCGTATCCGCAAGCGATTCTTCTTTGTCTATCGCTATATCCCAAAGCATTTGACCAGATATATTCATTGTTGCTCCCCCCTTTCACCTACACTAATTCGACAAAAGGGACTATTTTCCTTCTTGTATATTCACTCTAAACTAGGCACAAGACTTTACAATCACTTCTATGTGTTGTGGATCATGTATTTCTGTATGCCTAGTTTACAAGGAATATGAAAAAGCGCCTACCCAATGGATAGACGGTTATGATATATATTCAACGAAAGACGGAATGCGTAGCAAACTTTTTGATATTTCTGAGGTAGATAATGTAAGTAAAAGGAAAAGGCGACCACATGAGTGAGTCGCCTTTTAATATCGAATTAGAAAGGAATCACCAATATCCCTTTCAATAAATTTGCATAATATCATAATATCATGGAATTTGAAGGCAAAAGTGACATGAAAGTGTCAATCTATTTCTACTCATTATTTTTACGGTTTTCAAGCTGTTGTGCTAGTTGCTCCAATTCAGATATTTTTTCATTTGATATCTTCATATCTTGTAGTATAGATTCATATACAGCTTGTTGTTTTTTATAATTTTCTCGAAGATCTTCATTTCTTTCTTTTAATTCTAATAAATCTGCCTTAGTTTCTAATAGAAAATTTCTTTTTGATGAATAAGTTTTCAGACCTAAACCTGATACAACCAAACCTAACGCAAGAAATGTTGCTATGTCTCCAAATTGCCCAAAAACATTGAATAAACTCGGAAACGTAATTAGTATTACAGGGAGTAAAAAGAAACAGAAAACCCCAAGGAAGATAAAAGTTAAATTGATAATTAAGTCAGTTCTAAAAAATTTAATTTTTAATAAATAGTAATCAGAAAAAGCGAAAAATAAACCCGCTAATGTTGCCCCTAAAAGAAACTCTTTAGGAACTGGTCGAATAGAATTTAAAGTCCCTAAAATCATTATAGAAATTCCAATGAAGAAAATTATTAATTCTGAACTTGCTTCCAACTCTGATTTCTTGTACTCAGTTCTTTCCTTTGGGATATCATCATCATCTCCACCCAAGGACTTCTGCCGTAATTTGAATAATTTCATCTCTCCACCTCATTGCTTGTCTCTTGCTAACATGTAGTTTACCAGCAATGCCATCCCATGTATATATTTGGGGTTTACTCCAAAATTTTAGTTCAATTAGTTTTCTATGGTCCTCAGGTAAACCTGTATAAACCTTCTCTATGGCGTTTGCTATTTCCTCAAGTTTAGTCAATCTTTTATGTGTTACTAACCTTGTACAAATCTGTTCAGTAGGAGATGAAATGTATGAGCTTCTTCCTCCACCTACATTCTCATCATCATTTTCCTTTGTAAACATGATGTTAGTCCGAAGGAATTGAATTTCTTTCAAAGTATCATGATAACTATATAACTCTGATTCTATGTGTTTAAAGGTTGGTTTTTTAAGTTTACTTGCTGTCGCCAATTAGCTTCCCCTCCTACTTGATCCATCCTCTATACTGATTCTCACTCGATATTTCAGAGCGTTTATCTCTTCTTTCGTACTTTCAAAAGCATTTCCCCAGCGTTTCATGTTCCCATATGCTTCTGCTTCTTCTTCCCTTAAATCGATTACGGCAAGCTCTGCCTCTGCTGCTTTATTCTTAGCTGCTGCAATATAAGCTTCTGCATGCGCTCTCTTCCTGCTGGCATACACTCGTTTGTACCGTTCTGCGAACTCAGCTGATAACTTCCCAATGAATATAAGCATTTTGGATAAAAGCTCTATACGTGCTATCTCCATCCCATCATGAGGGAGGACATCTAATTGCTTTTGATATTTGATGATTTCGATTAAATGGGTTTCTGTCCAATCCTGCTTAGGCTGGTTCATGATCTATCCCCGTTTCCATTCACCTTTTACTTTCTTCACCACGATCAACTCTTGTCCGTATTTCTTTTCCCACATCTTCTTAACCAGTGGGAATCGCTCGTTAGGATGTCCCTTTACGTCGACCACTTCTTCATAACCGTTCATGTATGTTACTTTGAAATCAGCTTTATAGGTCCAGGCTTGCCGGCTTTTCTTCCCTGTCCCATCACACGTGCTGCATTTAATCATCCTGGCAGTCTTAGGAGAAGGCTTTTTGCCCTCCCCTTTACATTTACTGCATCTTATCTTGAAAGACTCTAATAAGGTGTATTGAGGCTGTATTTCAATGTGCTTAACATCTGGATTATTAGTTAGGTACAAGTAGTATTCAGCCTCAAGTTGAGAATCGAATACTAACCCACCTGCGATCGTTTTCTTACTGTTGATTTTCCCCATTGTTTTCCCCCAGCATTTCACGGTAATAAAACTCTAATTCTTTATCACTCATTTTCTCGTAATAGTTTCTGCTATATCCTGTCATAGCTAACCATTCAATCATGGATTCACGTTCTTGTTCAGTCATCAATACCCCTCACTTTGACGTTGGTGATTGATTTTGTTTTTTTCAAAGTAGGCTTGTTCCACCTGTTCATCTGCAAAGCCAAGCATTTCACCCAAGTGATAGTAATAAGCAAACAGATCAGAGTATTCGAAATCTAAATTTACTATTGATGTAATATGAAATAACGTATTAAATTGTTGTGTTATGTTCGCTTCCTTATGGTATCCTCTTTCAATATCTGAATTAATCTCTTCAAAGTAATCACTAACATCAAGATCCATTTTTTGAGCAATTTCCAAACCGATTCCCAATACAAAGTGCAATCCGTCCACATATTCTTCAAGAAGAGGATTGTAATACACTTTATCTTCTTCCATCATCACTTGATTTTTTAAAGCCTTTGTCCTTGGTTTCTGGTCCGTACTCCAAAACTTAAAGCCGCGCCATTCATTAGCACATTCCCCAAGCTCCACCAGCAAGGCTAAAACCAATTTATCAAAACGATCTGGGCCTCTATAATTAAACAACCCAACTTTCTCCAATTCTTTTTGTGCATCAAATAATTTAGTTAAATTCATAATTCAAGCCCCTTTTCTCATTTTTTTGAGTGCATCGTTATAGGTCTTGTTTAAAGATCTACCTTTGCCTTTGCTCCCTAAGATTTCTGCGATTTCCTCAAAGTTGTAATCCAGAAGGAATAAATCTACAATTTCCCTTTGCCGTTTGGTCAATGTATTAAGCAAATTCTCTAAAGTGATTTTCTTTATTACGTATTTCTCAACGTTAGTAGGACTTTCAAGCAGATTGATTAAGTCCAATCCTTCATTAACAAAACTCCAACTAATTTCATTTCTTTGATCACGCTTTTCTCTTTCCAAATTTCTAATAAACTCACAAAATTTATTCTTGATAGCCACAAAAGCAAAACTTGAAAATGCCTTTCCTTTACCTGGCTTATAACTTTTGATTGCTTCGAATACACATGTCCGTCCTATCTGCAAAAAATCCTCTAAATCCATCTTGTACACTTCACTTATCCGTCTAATGCTGCCGAATACTGTTTGAAAACAATTGTTTATCATACGATCGAATAAATTCCTGTTTAACATTTCCTCGACTACCTCCCTCAAAAGAGAAGGGGGACAGTCAAAGTCAAATTTAGTTATTGCTTCTAATTGTTTATTGGTAGCCAAGTATGTTTTCATATAGGCCTCCTCATTAAAACGGAAGATCGTCGTCTGAGATATCGATTGGTGTACCGTCATTAGCAAACGGATCATCATTTCTCATATAATTGCCCTGTGAGCTGTTTTGTTTGTTACCAGAAGTATTTGTATTCCCTTGACTGTTACCACCTGTATTTTGGCTCCTAGGCTCTAAAAACTGTACCGATTCTGCTAGTATCTCAGTTACATAGACACGCTTCCCATCTTGCCCCTCATAGTTACGGGTTTGGACCTTTCCATCCACTCCAGCAAGTGAACCTTTCTTTAAGAAATTCGCTGCATTCTCAGCTGGCTTTCTCCATACGACACAATTTATAAAGTCCGCTTCTCGCTCTCCCTGTTGATTGGTAAAGCTTCTATTGACCGCCAATGTAAATGTAGCCACCGGCACCCCATTAGGTGTATAGCGTATTTCCGGATCTTTTGTAAGCCTTCCAACTAAAACCACTCGATTCATCATTATTCATTTTCCCCCTAGTCTTTTTGCTATTTCATTAATGACATTTACCGTCACTGAATTTCCTGCTTGTTTATATAATTGACTATCGGAATTAACCTCTGCTGCTTTATCGAATGCCCAATCTGGAAATCCTTGTAATCTCCAACATTCACGAGGTGTAAGTTTTCTGATTCGGCCATCTGGTAGCTGTACACAAGGTTGACGGCCCCCTCCTTGCATGGTATCTAAACATTCAATACTACTTTTAACGTTGTATGTCAGCCAATACCGACGATAGTTGTTAGCATGAGCAACTCTAACTATAGGTACACCAGTCTTTTGATCTGATCTTCTGATAGGAAATACTTTTCTTGTACCTCCACCTCTAATATGTCCAATAACGAACACTCTTTCCCTGTTTTGGGGTACACTGTACTCTCTACTATTGATAACATCCCATTCAACATCGTACCCACATTCATCCAATTCAACGAGAAGTTTAAGGAAGTCTGTCCCTCCATTAATACTAAGTAAGTTTTTAACGTTCTCAATAAATAGGGTTGAGGGTCTATTTTCTTCTTCTGTATCTCTAATAAGTCTTGTAGTTGCGAAAAACAAACTGCTACGACTTCCATTGAATCCAAGCATCTCTCCTTGAATTGAGATATCTGTACAGGGGAATCCAAAACACCAAGCGTCAGCTCTGGGAATTTCATCTGCTCGAACTTTTCTGATGTCATGCGCAGTCCACTCTCCTTCTGTATTATGAATAGTTTCATAGCTTTTCCTTGCAAATTTATCCCACTCTACATAGCCCACGCATTCATGCCCTGCTTGCTCCATCCCTAATCTAAAACCGCCAATACCGGCGAATAAGTCTAAAAATTTCATATCGTTCCCCTTTTCGTTCGGTCCCCATTTGACGTATTATTATAATTGGGTTATTTGCGCTATTTTTTACCAAAGATAATAAAGTCCACCCTGTTTGGTTTGCTATCCAGTACCTGAACCACTTGTAACAATGCTCCGTCCACATCTTTTTCAGTCTTGATTAAGACGTATCGTTTCACGGACCTTCACCTCTTCTTTTAGCATGAATTCCTCAAATGCCTTATCCGTGGTGTTAGGTATTAAATTCTGTTTCCATAAGTCAAATTTATCAGCCCAGTACCATTCTCCGTAACTCTGGGTCCGTTCTCTTCTTAGTTGATCCGTGAAAACTCGATTTCTATGAGCTAGTCCATGATGTTCCTTACACAGAGGTATTAGATTTCTGTATGTTCCTCTACCTTGCTGCGAACGGAAACAAATATGATGCATTTCAATATAAGAACTGAAGCAATAAGCACAGTTATGACCATATAGCCCAATCACTTTTTCATATTCCTTTTTACTGATGGATCCCCTTACCTTAGCTGGCGGAATAGTTCGACCTTTGAACGTTTCAAGCTTCTTTCTTTTCTTCGGCTTACGTTCTTTATATCTCGGCTTCTCTTTACGTTTTGAAACTGGTTTCGGTACTGGTCGAAATTCCATTTGCAATCCACCTCACCAGAATTTATTTAAGTTCTTGTAATATTCGAATTCTCCACTTTTTCTTAACTTTTTTAGATTTTCCGCTACTGTCCCACGTGTTCTTCCCAATGCCATAGCTACAGTTTCCAACTCATCAATGGATTCATATTTACAAAGATATTCTTTATCTTCTTCACTCCATGGCTTTCTTTGATTCTCATGAAGTTCTGGGTTGAATTTAACACGTCCGCAGTCATCGTATTCCACTTTGATATCTTCAATTTGCATCTTTACCAACTCCCAGCAGCCCTTTTAAATCCCGGTCAATAGTAAGCAAAGCTATTTCAACTGTAGGACGGCAAAAGTGCTGAGAAAGCTCTAATACAGTGGCACCTTCATTGAACATCCGATCAAATTCAATGACTTCCGATTCATCCCAATACCAATCCACATCTTCGTCCTCTAGCATGATGTAAAGGTTATGGCGCTTGTGGTACAAGTACTTCTCTTCTGTATTCTTGATCACTCTGTTTTCCATATCTCTCATGACGCTCCCTCGCTTCCTTCAGGATTTTTTCAAGCTGAGGTTTTCTCGTCGTTTCCCAATTGCCTTTATTGCATTCGCAAGGCTCAATTAACCACATTCCATGCACCACACTTCCAACCTTTCCGTTTCCTTCGCAAATGCACATTATCTTTGGTCCTTCCCCTCTACTGGATATAGAAATCCTTTACACATTCCTTTCAGCCTACTTGCTGCAGCTTGTCCGATTTTATCCGATAGCGTTTCTATGTCCTCGTTACTGCTGAAAATAACTGGCTTGCCTTGTTTATATAACTCATTGAAGATCTGATAATATAAATCTTCTCTTGGCTCAGTCCATTTCAGTTTTCCGAGATCATCCCATATAACAAAGTCCGCATAAGCTGTAACACTCGATAGGATGTTATTGAAAGATTCCCCTTTATCGTTGTTAAACTTTGCTGTCATTAAATCTTGGATGAATAAAGGGTCACTAACTACCTGGACTCTATAACCACTCTTCAGCAGAAATTTAGCTGCGCTTATCGTTAAATGGCTTTTTCCGATTCCATAATTATTGTGTTTGCGCTTCAAATCGTTTCTAGCGTTAGGATCACCTATATTTTTAATGCGCTGCTCTCCGAACGTTGCAATGAATCCGAATGACGGGCCTTTAAACTTTTCTTGTTTGCCATCTTTCCATGTAGGTTCTGGCTTTTGAGTTGGGAAGTTTTTTAAATACTCTACAATCTTGGTTAGCATCAGATCGTGAACATCTTCCCTCATCACAAAGTTTTTGAAAGTGTATTCTTCGTACTCTTCCGGAATTGTCGCGTTTTGGTACCTAATTCGCATTTTAATGGCTTCCTGGCACTTACACTCTCTTGCGAACTCATAACCGTTTTTAAGGTACATTACGAAGCCCATACCGTTACATTCAGAGCATTCACCTTTGTTCGTAGTTGAATTCTGGTGGTTCAATGTCGTATTGCCTGCCGTTCGTTCTTGGAGTTTGTTTAAAACTTCTTGTATCTTGTCCAAACTGCCCGCCCCCTTCTTCAAATCCATCAATGAATGAATCGTTGTTTAAGAATGTCGTAGGGTGCTTGATGAATTGCTTTTCTGTATTCTGGACTTGCTGTGCATATTTTTGTGTACCAGACAATATAGTTTCTAGAGAGTGGATCTTAGAAGCTGTCTTGAACGATTTCAAGGCTTTCTTCTTATCCACTTTCCTAGGATAGATATTCCAGAATTGCTCAAACTCGTTTGAGTAAGGGGTATTCTTTTTATCTTTTTCTTTATCTAGTTCTATATCTAATTCTTTATCTAGTTCTAGAGCGTTACTTTCTGTTACTGTAACGTTACAAGATGAGATACTTTTTGCTTCTCGATGTTTAGCAACCCTCTGTCTTGTCTGTTCTCTGATTTTCTCAAGCCCAGCAACGTTTTGGTGCTTTTCCCAATTACAAATACTGATGAAATTGTTGTCTAATATTTCAATCATTCCGAACTGTTTGAGAGTACTTAATGCTAATCTCACTGTCGCAAGCGGACGATTAAAGATAGTCGCAATCATCTCATCTGTGAACGGAATGTTCTCATTAAGATAAATAAATCCTGACGCATTTGTCTTACCTGCTTGAGATAAAAGCTTCACCCATATAATTAAGATCGTGTCTGCTTCTGGCAGCGACTCAATCAATTTAATTTTTTCATCTTCAAACATATGAGTGCTTAACCTTATCCATTTAACATCCATGTAAACACTCCTTACTGTGTATTTCGAACGTACGCTCTTGTAGCCAAATATTTTTATTTGGTATATAATGGCCACAAGAGCATAAACTTATAAAAACATTTAAAACCCGTCTAGTTGTTGGAGCAACTAGGCATTTTTTTGTTCTAATCCATATAACCTGATTAAGAACTCTCTTCCTATCTGTGTAAATCTCCGGTGGTAAATCACCTTTCCGTTATCCAAAACATCTTGCTTTATCTCAACATAACCCTTGTCAGCATATTTGCTGTAAAAAACCCATGTTCCATTTTGCTGAAATTGAAGCTTACGAGTTTGCAAGTTTTTATTTAAAGCGATAGCAGACTTGAACCCTAACTCTTTAGCTATTTCTGTGGCTGTATAGGTTTTGTTTACGTGAGTTAGAATACTGACTGTAGTTTCTGCTTCAACCCGTTTTACTTTTTCTTCTTTTAAGGCTGTAAGCAATCCAATCATGTAGTCTGGATCATGTAAGGTTCTTTCAAGTACATCGTCTGTCATGAAAACACCATGTTTTCTAATAGAAGGGAGAACTTCCTTAGTTACCCACTTTTTAAACTGTTGAGCTCCTTTTAAGCGAGAACCAAATATCAAAGCGTATAATCCACTTTCATTTATCAAAGTCATTTTTTGTGAGCCGCCAAGGGTGTCGAGTGAATCTACTCCCTTATCATCTTCATGAACGTGTGTGGAAATTGCATCACGATTATTTTTGAAACCTAATATTGATGCTGCATCTTTCCCCACAAACCATATTTCTTCTCCTTTAACAACTGTACGGACTTCGTTTTCCCCGTAAATAAATACCTTTTGCAATTGATTCACTCATTTTCCTCCTTTAATTTATTTCATGTCCCTTACTCCAACTCACCCCTTTCAATAGATAATAGGCGCGAAAATTCAAAGTCGCGCACTTAAGCTTCTTTCTTTTCTATATAAAGTAAATCTTGAATGTCGCAATCTAATTGCTCGCAGATCGATTCAACTAAACCAGAATCTAAACGAGTATGCAGCCCGATTGCAAAGTGTCTGACAGTAGCATAGTGGTAGCCAGTCAGCTTAGATAGTTGAGTGTATGACTTAACGCCACGCTGCGCCATGATGACTTTCAAGTTGTTACGGATAGGCATTCATTTCCCTCCCTTCCGTTATTTACTACTTTCATGATTAAATTTTACACTATTGTAGTAAATTAAGCAATGAATATTCCCTACCTTTGTAACTATTTTATTAATCTTTGTATTAACTTTTTCTCATTTCAAAATAAAATGTTGCATAAAAGTGTTAAAAAGTTATATACTAATTATAAAATTACACACTTTTATGGAAAGGTGATATGAAAAATGATTAGAAATCGTTTAGCAATTGTCATGGCCGAAAGAAATATAAAATCAATATCTGAATTACACCGGATGATCCAGGAGAAAGATATGACGATTAGTCGTCGTACATTAGACAAGTTCTACAACAACCAAAACAATAATATTTCTTACGATACTTTAGAAACATTGTGTACCATCTTAGATTGTGAACTTCATGAGCTGCTTGTACTTCACAAATAGTGTTAAACAAATGTATTAATAACGTATTACGTAAATCCAAATCATAAAGGAGCGAACCAAAATGCATATCCGTAAAGATTCTTCTAAACCAACAACTACTATCTCACTTAATCCATCTACTCTTTCCAAGATTGAAGATTACCGCTTTAATACTCGCAAGAACAACCGCAGCCAGGCAATGGAAGAAATCATGTTGTATGGTTTCAAATACCTGGAACTGTTGGAGAAAAAGAAAGCAAAGAGGTTGCTTAGTGAATGCTGAGCATCCTCTTTTTTTTGTTGACGTATTACGTTTGACAGAGTGTAACTTCCCTTAACTAATATGCCGTATGAGAATTAGTTATCGCTCACTTTATTCGGACTGTGACATAAATATTTAGATCTTCCAGTATTAACTTTCTCCAACTACGAATAATAACTTTTAGGAGGTAGTTAAATGAGAAAATTCATTTGTGTATTTGTAGCTTTACTTGCTATCGGCACTAATATATTGCCAGTTCAAGCCGAAAAAAACCATCAACATAATTCTAAAGGACAGGAACAAGTCTTTGATAATTTTTTCCTTCAACTTTACCAGGATGAAATTGTCACAGCAGTAAAGGATTATTATAATGATGACTCAATAAGAATAGGATATGATTGGTGGGACAAGAATTACGATGTTGTTGAATTGTTACAGAGTGAAAAAGGACGAGAATACAGCCATAGCTATATTTTAAAATTTACTGTATTAACCTACTCTGCATATGTTCCAAAAGAGAAAACAAAGTATTTAGGAACTGATACAATAACTCTTGGTGTGGATCCAATTTTGAATAATAAAGAATTCAATCCGAAGGATCAACCTGTTGTTAAGTTTTTAAATTATCAACACAATAATCCTCCAAAAGAAAAATAAAGGTGATGGGCACTATTCCGTCGCCTTTTTATCGCACAGTTTGTGTCTCCCGTTCACGATTTCATTGCTAACTCTGCTATACGCCTTTGTTTTCTACGTTTTATAGATTGAGGCGTCCTTCCTAATTTTGTAGCTAACTGATAGGTTAGTATTTCCCCTGCAATACATCGATCAATATAGCTTAATTCCTCATCGCTCCAAATTTGACGCTTCTTCTTTTTAACTTTAGTTTCAAATTTTTGCACTGATACAAAATCGCCGCACTTCGGACAAAACTTTCGATAACCGCGGCCAATCGGTGTTAGCAACAGGAAGACAAAAACACAGTCGGTACAAATGAATTGAGGGGATTTATCGTTCATCATTCATCACCATATTTGTAATAAATCCAACACCCAAAACTAAGATATAGAGCAAAAAGACATTGATAATCAGCATACTAAGCCCCCTTTCTTTCTAATGATTTATTAAGAAGAGCGATCGCCTTACTTGCATCCTCAACTGAGTACCATTCCATATCCTTTTTAAAGCGCGTTTTAAGGATTTTATAGGCTTCCTCCGCAGAGATGCCCTTATCAGCTGAAACGTCCTTTAATAGCTTGTTAATAAGGTTTAATTGCTTTTCAGAAGCTAAAGGCTGTTGACCACCTGTGCTTTGTTTTTGAGATGCATTATCACTCGCTTCGTTTCCGTCATCATCAACGTCACTGACTATTCCGAATGCAGCTGATAGCGAATAACGTTTGGCATACGTTAGGGCAGACCCTA
Source organism: Peribacillus sp. YIM B13481 (assembly GCF_042787985.1). Lineage (NCBI taxonomy): Bacteria > Bacillati > Bacillota > Bacilli > Caryophanales > Bacillaceae > Peribacillus > Peribacillus sp. YIM B13481. The sequence continues at coordinate 110,713 of NZ_JBHZPE010000003.1, read as the reverse complement.
CACCTTGAGCTGTCTTTTTATCGAGTGGAAGAATAAACGGATCAAACTCGAAAAACTGACCACTTGAGTGAAACATGATTGTTACTACACCAATGCCATTTGCGTCACTTACTGGCATTTGTGTGTAAGATAGGCCGTGTTTAGGAGCGCATTCATTTATTGCCTTAACGGTACCGTCCAGCGTTACATACTTGGATTTGAAATGAGGGTTACTCCCATCCTTCTCAGGCTGTTTTACCTCAGATTGGAATGCAGCTAAAGCCTTGGCGATCTCCACGATGTTTTCAGAAGTTTTCATACTGATCATCCTTTCGTGTTATAATGTGTGCGAATATGTTTTTCAGAGGCAGAATAGATGGCAGTCTTTCTGTCTCAATCCAATTTCAAATCAAATTTTTCTGGACGTTCAACAACTTTTACCCCAGGAATAAGTTGACCTTGTTCGTCAATCAAAACACCCTCATGAGCTGTAGATTGTTTCTTAATACCTTCCCAATCAAGAGACTCCTTCACTTTAATAAACCCATTTTCCTTTGCATAATTCATCAGCAATTCATCATCCTTTTTGAACTCAGGTTGCTGTTTTTTTAATGAGATTTTCCCATAAGGCAATGAAATAGTTTTCTTAGGTTTCTTTCCTGAATCAATTTGTTTTTTGACCTCTTCACGCAAATACATTTCCAGATGAATAGAATAGTGAGCCTGTTTTTCGATAAACTCTTTCTTAGCTTCTTCACCCCAAGATTTGACTTTTTCAATCTTATCAAGGAATGGCGCAATTTGTTTTTCGATTATAGCGTCAATTTCTTGTTTGCGATCTTCAAAATATGAAATTCTGTGGTTAGCTTCTGTTGCTGTTTCTAAATCAGTTACGGCAAATACCTGTTGAAAATCTAACTCTTCACTTTGGTTCATTTCTTCTAATAAGTTTTCTAATGGTTTCATGCTAAAATCCCTCCTATTTTGATTCCATCCATTTCATGAATATTGGCAAAACTTTTTAGCTCACGCTGTAATACATCCCAATCGGTTTCTGGAAACTTATCGGACAGTGTATCGAAGTTCGGGAGAAATCCTTGATAGTAACAGAAGCATAGGAAATAGAAAATTTGGTCATCTGAGTTTGGATTCATCAATCCACACATCCTCTTCCATGAATCTAGCAGCATTTTCTGGTGGTAAATAACTAAAGCAAAAGCGAATGGTATCATTATCTACTACCAAACTATCTGTTTCTTGGACATTAACAGACAACATTTCAGCAAGCTCTTTCGCCTTGCTCTCTACATCATTTTTAAACACCGGTTTGAAATCATTAGTTTTTTCAAATTGTGTAAAGTGAATATTTACATAAGCATTTTTATCCAAGGCTTCTGAAACCAATTCCATTATTTTTTCCTTTGTTTGTTGATCCATTTCTTTTCCTCCTCCACTTTTTTGTGTGCGGATTTTAACGTTGCATCAGCTCACATCTTTTTTCTTTTCTAGCCAATTAAAGAAATCCTCACGATTTACATACTTTGAACGACGGATACGGATTAAAGGAAACCCGTTTTCATCCATAATTTCATATGCTACTCGCTTGCTAATCCCTAAAATTTTGGATAGGTCTTCTGCTGTTAAAACCATTGGGTAGTCTTTTTTTTCCATTTTTTATCCTCCTTTTTAGTTGAACTATAACTCAACAACATCTTAAAAAAATAGATTGTCTAAAGAACAATCAAGAGCTTTGGCTATTCTAGCGACTAGTTTCAAGTTAGGCATACCTTCACCTTTTTTAATTTTTCTCAGATGACTTACGGAAATGTTGAGTCTTTCGATAAACTCTTTATGGCCTAACCTCTTCTAGTTCAATAACCTTCGTTTTGTTGACCAATAGTGAAACATTTCCTCCGTGATGTTTCTTTATAATTCAACTATTACACATAGTATACACGGAAGTTGAATTATAAGTCAACAAGTAAATAGTAAATAATCCTAATTAACTTTTGTGCTGAAAATTAAAGTTGATGTATTGCTCAATTTTAGACATAATAAAGGGTGGAGTTATCGTTGACTTAAAGGGGTGAATGTTAATGAATGGGTATGGAGAAAAAATAAAACTATACCGAAAATTAAGAAGCCTAAGCCAAGATGAATTAGGCTATAAATTAGGAGTAACTAAATCCTATATCTCAAAGTTAGAAAACGAAAAAACACCATTAAGTTTAGAAACGCTCGGCAAGATAGCAGAAATTTTATCTGTAGATCCAAAACAATTAATAAACAACAAAATACAAGAACCATCGGAAGAATTAAAAGAAGCTGGAGCAGAATGGATTATCTTAGGTAAGAAAATGGAAGAACAGGGCATTACACCAAAACAGATAGAACAATGGGCGAAGATAGTAAAGGCTTACGAAAAAGACTAAATTTCGGGCTATCTTCACCCGTTTTTTTGTTCCCATTTTTCACTTGTCGATTATTGTCATAAAAAGTTTGGTCTCTAGGAAAAAATACCCCGCGTTTACGTTAGCTATAGTATACTAAAGTAGTATCGAATTACAAACATACGTTCCTATTTGTGTTCTCATTTAATTTTAGTATACGGGGTGTCGTTCGTTGAAAAATATCATCTATGTTCCAGAGCTTCCTGCCGGTGTGATTATTGAAACAAAAGCAAACTTTCTTGTCGGGACAAACCAAAAAGGAGTTGTTCAAAAGTGAAAGGTTATGTCCGCAAGAGGGGAAATAAGTGGAGTTATACCGTTGATGTTGGAAAAGATCCAATTACAGGAACTAGAAAGCAAAAGACTAAAAGTGGATTCAAGACAAAAAAAGAAGCTGAAAACGCACTTAATCAACTGGTTTATGAGTTGAACAAAGGCGAATGGATTGCTCCCAAAGAAATATTGTTAGGGGAATTTGCAGAGGAATGGCTCAAAAGTTATCGTCATCAATTAAGAGATACCACTGCCGAACAATACGAAAACAAAATAAGGAACTGGATAGGCCCTCTTATAGGAATGTATAAGGTTCAGGAACTAAAACCTATTCATGCACAAGTGTTTTCTGGAAAGTTACTTGAATCACTAAATGAAAATACCGCTCATAAAGTGTATTCGATAACCAAACTCATTATTAACCATGCTGTTAACTTAGAGTTAATTAATAAAAACCCTTTTAACAATCTTTCTTTGGTCAGGGAACAAAAAAGAAAAGTTGTGACCTGGAGCTTCGATGAATTAGAACACTTTTTGAAGGTAGTAAAAAACCATCATACGTTTTATTACAGAATTTTTGTTACTGCAGCTTATACAGGAATTCGTAAAGGAGAACTTTTAGCATTGACGAAGGATGATATTGATTGGGAGAAAAAACGAATAAGGATATCCAAGAGTGTTTCAGAAACAAAAAAAGGTGTTCAACTTGGGGAGCTGAAAACACCTTCTTCTCATAGAAATGTGGCTGTTGATGATTTCCTAATCTCTATTTTAAAGGAACAAGTCATTAAAAACAATGAGATGAAGTTAAAACTCAGTGATTCTTACAATGACCAACAATTAATCTTTTGTCATGAAGATGGCGTTATTTTTAGACCATCCAGCTTAAACAGAATCTTTGGTCGTTATATCGAAAGATCTGGTTCACCCAAAATTAGGTTCCATGATCTTCGACATACTCATGCCTCCCTTTTATTAGAGTTAGGTGTAAACCCTAAAATTGTTTCTGATCGCTTAGGTCACTCGTCAATAAAAATCACACTCGATACGTATTCTCATGTCTCTTTAGACTTACAATCAGACGTGGCTGACGTCTTCTCAAAAAGAGCAAGAAAAGTCTAATGTGGTCAAAATGTGGTCAAGCCTAAGATTGAAAAGCTGTAAACCCTAATAAAACAGCATTTTTTAGGCAATGACCATGATCACATCGGGATCATGCCTTAGCACAGCTTTTAGTCCGACAGAATAAGTAATGCCTGCCTTTTCATTGATTTGGACTTGCAGTACCTTTTCGGATACATTTTCAATGGGATCTTCAAGTGAAATGATATTTCGATTGATCATCTCATGGGCATGATGAAGTAGGGAATATAGTGTGGTGGTTTTTCCACTTCCGGTTGGACCGGTAAATATGAGCATGCCATGGGAATGCTTCAAAAGTGCAATCAATTTTTGAACGGTGTTTGGAAATAAGGATAACTGTTCTAGAGGAAGGATATTCTGTTGGGGTATTAAGCGGATGACCAAGCTTTCAAGATAGGCAGTGGGTAAAGTGGAAAGGCGGAGTCCAACCACTTGGTTAGCCAAATTGATGGTGATAGCACCACTCTGTGGCCTCCTTTTCTCGCCTATATCCATTGCGGCAAGGAACTTCAAATGGGCTATCAGCCTTTCAGCTTCAAAGAATGATATGGTTTCCTGAGGAACGAGCTTATTGTCTATCCTGAATTGGATGAGGGGCCCCTCCCTGCGAAAAAAAATGTGGATATCCGAAGCCGATGACCGTATGGCACTGGTAAGTATTTTTTCTGCGGTCTTTTCAATCGATATCAAAACATTCATCACCTCCTATGTTTCTTGTGGATGAATTCGACAATCCACGACAAATTCCTGCTTAAGAATAAAAAAATCCTCGAAAAAATTTCGAGAATCGATTTACATGCTCATTTTTAAATCAAGCCTTTGTGAAACCAAATTTCTTAATGCGTCCTCATTATGACCAATCACCAGTTTTTTCCCGTCGATGAGGATGGGCCTTCTTAATAACTTCGGTTCTTTTGTTAATAATTGGATGACATCAGAAAGCATCATTTCGTCAATATTAACATGTAAGCTTTTGTAAGCTTCACTTCTTGTTGCTAAGACTTCATCAAGTCCTTCCGTTGTCAATTCAAGAATTCTTTTTAATTCTGCTTCTGTTGGAGTCTCTCTGAATAAATGTCGCTCATCGAAGGAAACATGATTGGCTTTTAACCATTTTTTTGTTTTTCGGCAAGATGTACAACTTGGGTACGAAAAGAAAGTTAACTGTTCCATACTAATCCTCCCCGTTCACATTTTGTATATATTTATAATATTTATAACAATTGTATAACATTTGTATAATTATTGTACATCTATTTACCTTATAAGACCGTTTAAATTGTGAATTTTTTTTAAACTAAGAGGAGTTTGCCATATCTTTTATTCCATTTTTTTCTGCCTGCATTATAATGAACATAGTTAAACTATGGAACCGCAGGAGGAAATAATGGAACAAACGTTAAAAATAACAAACGTGTTAGCAGATCCCACCAGATATTATATATACCAACATATTGTGGACAATCATGGGGATGTATCCGTACAGCAAATCGCCGATTCCTTTAAAATCCATCCAAATGTTGCCCGTCTACATTTGTCAAAACTGGAGGATGTGGATTTGTTGACATCTGATGCCCGTAAGACGGGGAAAGGCGGTCGCCCTAGCAGACTTTATCGTTTGTCTGATAAAGTCATTCAGCTTCATTTTCCATATAGGGACTATCAACTGCTTTCAAGGATTGCAATCCAGACGATGATGAAATTAGGGGAACAAGGAAAACAAGCTCTTTATGAAACGGGAAAAGTATTCGGAGAGGAATTGATCAATCAGCAACTAGCATTGAACTCAACGCCGATTGATAGACTTGCTTTTGCGGAAAGAGTCAACATGCTTAAAAATGCTGCCACCATTGCTGGGTTATCACCCGAAATACAAGCTAGCGAAGAAGAAAATAAAATATACTTTCGTATCTTCAATTGCCCATTTAAGGAAGTTACCGAAGTAGAGCCAGGTACAATCTGTTCCATGCACAATTCATTTTTAAAAGGTATGTTCGAAGCCTTGTTTGACAATGTCAATATTGTGGAATTAGAAAATATGATGTCTAATTGCACAACGTGCTCTTATCAGGCATCGGTTCTCACATAGAAACAAAAGGCATCCTTTACATTACCTTACAATTTCATTTATAATTATTTAGAATGTACACGACTAGACATAAGGAGGGATTCGGATGGAACGCATGTTCAGAGTATGTGGATTTTGGACAGGGATTATGGCAATTTTCTTTTATCTTGGCCATATGCATCAAACGTCTTTACTTTTCTTTGCACAAACCGGCTTTTTTGTACTTTTAAGTTATTTGAAATTATCTGAGCGCATGTATATTTATGTTTTCAGCGCCTATCTTACCGTTTTCTTTGCAGGATTTTCCTACTGGAGCGTATTTATGATGACTCCGGGTACTGCCCATTAAGAACAAGCAATATTACATAACCCATGAATTTTGAATTCATGGGTTTTTACTGTCCTCATTCAGGAAGGATCCTTGCTTCTTCAGCTAAATTCTTCGATTGAAGCAGCACTCTGAAATGTTCACTATATCCCCCTGGAAAGATTAGCCCCCGAATTGCACGGTTACGCTTCGCCGTCTCGGAAAATGGATCAGTCTCTTTGTGGTCCTTCAATTCCTCAAGGATCCCTGTTTTAAGCAGGAATTCATTTTGAATATAAAGCCCCTTATCGGAAAATCCCCTTCCTTTTCCAATTTCAATTAATGTGTCAAAATGGATATGTGTCGTCAAATCCATATCACCTGGATACATAAGTGGATCTTTAATCATTTCATGCTGATAATAGCCCCTCAAGCTCCCTTGAAGATGAGCTGGCTCCTTCCATTCCCTTTCGGTATAACCATAATCTATTGTAAGGAGAATACCTGATTCGATACGGGAAACGATCTTCTCATATTCCTGGACCATTTTTAGCGGAACTTCGTATCGTTGTTTTTCAATTAGCGTGATAGTCCGTTCTGTAAGGTAAGAGAGTATGTCAGGGTTGACCAATGGTTCCCTCACTTCCACCAAATCGCCTTCCTTTTCAGTGACGAATATCTCTACAAGGGCCCCGTCATACTTTTCAATGACATGTACAGGCAAAGCATCGAAAAGTTCGTTTGAAAAGACGATTCCATTTACACTCGTCCAACTTTCTAAACTGGCAGCAGAAACTGCCTGTTTGAACATCCCCACACGTTCTTGCTGAATCTTTCTGTGATACGGACTGCCATCCACAAGGATATAAGTCAGAGATTCCCATATCAGCGGTTCCGTTTCTTTAATGAAAACGAGGATATCATAAGCCAACTTACCGTCTCCTGCGCCTACTTCGATGATTCTTGGCGATACTCCGCACATTTTTATCAAATAAACGAACCATCTGGCCAGTGACCTCCCAAATGCATCCCCAACATTACCGGACGTATAAAAATCCCCTTTTGAGCCAATCTTCTTTTTTTGACGCACATAGTAGCCTATATTTGGTGTATACAAAACAGCATCCATATAATCATGATAGGAAATTCCCTTTTGGGGGCTGATTGCAATCAATTCCTTCAAGTGATCTTTCAACACAATGCCTCCGTCTCTATTAATTCATATATATATTTAAAGTTCATAAAATGTTCAATTTTTCATGACAACGTTCATAAAAGGTGCAGCATTATCAATGAATGTTTCCCCTTTAAAATAGGCATTTTCAAAGTAAGAAATATTCCACTCCCAGGAAGGCCCTTAAATTCCCGTGAGCCTCTTCATCACCCGCCATTCCCAAATCACGAAAAGAGACAAAATGTTTTTTATATTCAGTATAGTCCCGGAAATGATCCATTTCAATATTTTTACATTATAAGAATTTAAAATAAAACAGGTGCCATCTATGGCACCTGTAATAGTCATTATCTCAAAAAGGGATTGGTATTCTTTTCATCTAAAATGGTCGTGACAGGCCCATGACCGGGAAAAACGATGGCATCATCAGGAAGTGTCAGCAGCTTCGTATCAATGCTTTTCAACAGCACTGCCTCGCTTCCGCCTATTAAATCAGTTCTGCCAACGCTTCCCTGGAACAAGACGTCCCCTGAAAAGAGGAGACGTTCCTCCTTCACATAATACGAAACGCTCCCTGGAGAGTGTCCGGGGGTTTCGAATACTTCAAAAGTGAATCCACCAATAGTAAGTTCCTGCTCATTTGCCAGGATATGATCGGCAGGCTTCATTCGCATTGGATTTTCAGGGAACCAGTTTTGGGAACCATTCAAAGCGGGATCAAGCAGCCACTTAGCCTCTTTTTCGTGAATATATGCTGGGATCTCATAATAATCCCGAATAGCATCAAGGGCACCGATATGGTCAAAATGTGCATGTGTCAATAAAATCGCTAAAGGCTTTAATTTTTTTGTCTGTATGTACTGTATGATTTTCTGAGGCTCTTCACCCGGATCGAAAATGATGCAATCCTGTCCATTGGAAACTACATAACAATTCGTTTGCAGCGGTCCTAGAGGAATTTGTGTCCATTTCATTTCCATCACTCCAATATGATTTTCTATCTACATCTTACACCAATTCACGCACTAATGTTAATCCAGTTTACTCAAGTCATAGAAGTATCACCTTTTAAACCTCGACAAATAATTAAAAAAATATTAAGATATTAACAAATGCAATCTTTTCTACATATTTTTGGTAGTTGCTTTATTCTCTGGGTATATTATTAGAGATTAGGTATTCATTACGAAAAAGGGGGTTTTGATATGATATTAATGGTTGTTTTCGGACTTGTGGCTATCTTAGGGCTGGCAGCTGTATTTACCACATTAAAAAAGAGAAACTTCTTAGGATTCATTTTTGCAGCCGGCAGTGCAGTCGTGTTTGGCTGGTTCACTGTCATGACTGTCATCAACAGCGGTTTTCCTGTTGCCCATTAAAGAAAAAGCTCGCCATCCGGCGAGCTTTTGTATTTAGGTCATTATGTTTGTTTGAACAATCTTTGTATTTGATGGGTTTTCATATCAATCATTTTCTCAAATTGATATCCATATAAGCAGAGGTTGCCATCAAGCGAACAGCTTAATGGTTCATTTTCCATGTCCTTCATCAATTCTTCTTGTGTGCCTTTTGCCCAATTAAATTTAGTTAAGGTAAACCTTCCCTCATATTGGTCTGCATCTTTTGATTCATTAGGAATAAACGTTATGAATTCCTTATTTTTTTCAATGATATCATAAGATGGAATCACCCAATCTGAAAAGCTTTTCAATAGTGGCACGGAAAAAGAGTGGATCGGCTTGTTTGTTGAATCATAAAAGGCATATGTACCCCGATCTTGTTTTTCTGTCTCCACTTGAATCGTCATCAGCGCTTGTTTCATTTTTTTAAAGTGAATGACATCGAGCATAAGGCTGTCCGCCCCGTCACCATTCAGCGCCTTTCTTTCTAAGGGAGCCGTCAAAGCAGGTTCTTCCTTATCCCAATCGAGAAACATCAATTCCTTTTCGCCTGCCCATTGTGCAAAGGGCTGCGGAAAGTCCAATGTTTCCATCGTTTGATCATCTGGATTCAACACATAGCTGCTGTATGTCCAGTCTTCATAAAAACTCGATAAAAACAACATGCCATCTTGATATGAATTCCACTCATAAGCTAATTCATAAGCTGGGATTGAAACCGAATAAAGCGGATTTCCTGTTTTATCAAGTATTGTGATTGATGCTTTCCCCGAAGATGTGAAGGACGATACCAAAATATGCGTACCAGACGGACTGATTGATACTTCGGAAAACGCAAAAGCCGGCTGATAGAAAACGGAAGTGTCATTCGTCTCCAAATTCCATGCCATCAACTGGGATATTTTACTACCATCCCGCTTCACAGAATATAAAATGGTTTTAGAATCCAGCCATCCATAAATGGCTTCGATTTTTTCCGTTTCTGCAGTCGGGACCTTTAAATTGCTTACTGAAGTTTCCAGTTTAGATTGGGAGTGTTCTTTTTCCGTATCATTTACGGGTTTACTAAGGTCCTTGGAAGGCTCACAAGCCGTGATAAGAAGGATAGTGGAGATAAATAATGGGATGAAACACAACATCTTACAGATGGAAAGCCGCATACAAAGTGCTGCTTTTGATACTTTAATCCCCACACACCTCCCACTTCAAAAATAAACGCCTGGCATATGTGAGCGAGACATTAGAAAGAGAGTAAGGATTACCAATCGAACCCTTACGACTTTCATTATAAAGTAAAAAAGAGAAAAAGTGGCGATTAATTACCTTGTATTTTTTTGGAAGTATATTAGAAAAATGTCATCACATATACAAGCCTGCCATCAAAATCTTAACGGTATCTTTATATATACCAGGTAAATGGGATAAGGGAAGTGGATTGATGCCTTTTCCCAGCTCAATTGTGAACCCGCCACGTTTAAATTCCTGAATGAACCAATCTTTATACCCAGCATGGCTGTCAATGTATTGAACCGCCCGATATCCGCTGCGCTCCTCAAACTCCCTTGCAACATTCGCCGCCTGTTCAGGTTCATGTCCTTCATATCCCCAATAAAATTCCTTTCCCTGTGTGTGAAGTGCTAGCACTCTTTCAAAATTCCGTCTTTTTGCCAGCTCCTTCATGGCCAATGCTTCTGGCTCTGATAAAGCGGTCTCTCCTGGATAATCCCTCGGAGCAGGGGCTTTAGGAATTTTCCTTTGCTTTTCAATCTCCCAATTGGCCGGATATTGATTATTCAGGTCTACACCACGGATATTGGCTTTCCAAGCATAAAAGGCAGGATTACCATTATTCATTTTTAATACATCAAATTTCCCCTCTGCCGCCTCCTCCCCCTTTAGGACTAGCTCGACTCCATCAGGATTCACCATTGGAACCATCGAAATAGTAACTTCCCGATAGAAAGGCATACAATCCATTCCGCATAATGTACGATCATTCGTTACTGCCAACAGCAAATCATTCAGCCATTTCATCAAGACCGCCGATGTGATCCATTCATTTGCATGAAATGAACCATTATAATGTATGAGCTTATCACCTTTACCGACCCTCACCTCATGAAGTTCTTTTCCTAATACACTCCTCCCAATCGATTCAACTTTTATGAAGGGATAATGAAAAGAAAGAATATCAAGGTCGTCAAGAAGTGTTTGATAATCATATGGCTTTTCGGTGACAAGCATGGGATGCATGACTCTGACGGGTACGGAAAATGGTTTTTGTTCACCTTGATTCAACAACAATATCGCATCGATTGGCAATTGAGACTGTAAAGCGATATCGGAAAAATCGATATCTAGCCGGGACTCTTCTTGAATAACGAACCCCGGTATTTGCACCTCCATGCCATTTGGCAAAATCCCTCCCGTAATGGAGGGATTTGCATCCTCAATCAAGACACGTGGAATTTGGAACAATTGACTATAATATGCCAAATCGTCCCCGCTTCTGCTTACGACTTTCATTCAGCCTCCGCCCCTTTCATTGTTTAATCTTTATGAAACGAAAGGCCGAAAGATGTTCAGGAAGTCTCCCGTGTTTCAAATTGAATGGTGATCCTCCTTTAATGGTGCCGATTCTCCTCACAAAAACAAAAAAACCTGGATTAGCCAGGTTTCCATTTTCAACGTTGCTCATAAAATCGAAGCAAGTCGCCATATATTATTTTATCGGAGTAATTAAGTTCCTGCTTCGCCTTTTCTAAATACTTCTCACATGGACTCTTGTCCGTCGCCGTTCCGGTCTTTTTATCATAGCAGGTATCCATCGTATACAGATGATCCTTCGTGATGAAGCTGCTATCGCGAAGAACGGTGAATTCTATTTTCTCTTCGGAAAATAAATCTTTGCCGAATTCGATATAATCATCATTTTCAACGCCCAATAAATGCAGGAGTGTCGGCCTTACATCAATTTGGCCGGAAACGGTGGAAATCGTTTTTCCCTTCTGTCCGGGGACATGTATGATCAGCGGGACACGCTGAAGTTGGATGGATTCGAACGGCGTGATTTCCTTACCCAGGAACTGGCTCATGGCAGAGTTATGATTTTCCGAAATACCATAATGGTCCCCATATAGTACAATAATCGAATTCTCATATATTCCATCGCGTTTCAAATCGCCGATAAATCGTTCCAAGGCTTCGTCCGTATAACGTACGGTCGGAAAATACCGATTCAAGGTTTTGGAATTTGAATCGTATGGTTCCAATGATCGGTCTGCTTCATTCAAAGTGAATGGGAAATGATTGGTTAACGTTATGAATTTGGCATAAAAAGGCTCCGGCATCCCCTTCAAGTGAGCAATTGATTGCTTGAAGAACGATTTATCATTCAAACCCCAATTGATGGAATTCCTTTCAGAGACCTTGTATTCATCACTATCATAAAACCGCTGGTACCCAAGAGAATCGTACATCATGTCACGATTCCAAAAGCTTTTATTATTGGCATGCAAGGAAGCCGTATAGTAACCTTTTTCCGTTAAGATTTCGGGGGTGGCTTTGTATTCATTTTGGGAATGCGTGAAAAATACTGCACCTCTACCTAAAGGATAAAGGGAATTCTCAATAATGAATTCTGAATCAGATGTTTTCCCCTGGCCAGTTTGGTGATAAAAGTTATTGAAATAATAGCTCTCTTTAATGAATTCATTCAGAAAAGGAGTGATTTCTTCCCCGTTCACTGTTTTATTGATGACAAAGCTTTGAGTGGATTCCAATGATACAAGAATCACATTTTTGCCTTTTGCCAGACCATATAGATCATCATTAACCGCTTTTTGATTGGAACGGATATAATTTTCAATTTCCGCCAATTCACTGCCATCCGCAAGGGCGCGTTGAGCTGATGATTTCGTCTGTAATATTGCATCATAGAGATGATAATGGTACGTACCAATATTCTTAACGAGGATTTCGCGGTCAAACGTTCGTGTCAGGAGTTCAGGACGCTCCGCTTCCGCTAAAGCTAAATTAAAGAATGTCACTCCCAAAGTCATTAACACTAAGAATTTACGATCCTCTGGATTGTATGAACGATCGTGGAATATTTTCGGTTTGTATTTGACCAAAAGCATCAAGAAAATAATATCGGCAAAATACAAAAGGTCACTCAGATTGATCAATTCATGTACACTGCTTCCAAGGTCGCTCATATTGCTCGTTTGAAAAAGAACGGGAATGGTTAAAAAGTCATTGAAAAAGCGAAAAAAAACAAGGTTGGCAAACAGGACAAGGGTGATGAAAAAACTCATGATCAATAAGTATGCTGTCCGCCTTTTTTCTTTTAAAAATATATTTACGCTAAGGGTAAGTAATAGGAAACTGACCGGATTGATGAATAATATGAACTCCTGGACCCAATTTTCAATATCTATCTCAAAACTCGTTTTATAAGCAATGTATGTTTTAAGCCAAAGCGATATTAATAGGACCCAAAACAATGAGTATCCTTGATTTTTGAAGACCCTTTTCACTCCTGGTCCCTCCTCATTGAAGAAGCGCTGGCGCTATGAACCAGAGCGTTTCAATCATGGGTCATGGTTCTTCTCTCCCGCAATGCAAAATCAGGAACGATTGGACCTGCCCCTTAAAGTTGTTAAACTGTCTGAAAATTACATCTACTTTTCTTATACCCCTGTTTGCCACAGGGCCACGCAACGGATCAAGTATTCAATTGGCTTTTGATAAGCCAGGCTGCACCTATTACCCCTGCATCATTGCCTAGTGTTGCCAGGCTGATTTTCGTTGATTTACTAACCCGTTTGAATGCATACTTTCCAAAGGCAGAACGGACAGTATCAAGCAGAATGTCCCCCGCTTGTGAAACGCCCCCGCCAATGACGATTTTATCTGGATTCATCACATTCCCAACATGTGATAGTGCTAACCCTAGGTAATTGCCTACCTTATCTACCACAGCCGTGGACAAAGGATCACCTGCTGCAGCGCATTGGAATAACAATTTGGAAGTAACCACATTTCCCTCGTCGACTTTCTGCTGAAGCATTGACTTTTCATCGGCATTATCCAAGGCCTCTAAAGCCATACGGACGATTCCCGTTGCTGAAGCGACCGTTTCCAAACAACCTGTCTTGCCGCAATTGCACGGCGCCCCGCCGTCTGTTATGACCGTTATATGGCCCACTTCTCCAGCAGCACCACTAATACCATGGACAATTTGCCCATTATGGATGATCCCGCCGCCTACACCCGTACCTAAAGTGACACAAACGAGGTCTTTGGCGCCATTACCCGCACCTTTCCACATTTCTCCCAAAGCTGCCATATTGGCATCATTATCGATCACCGCAGGGAGAGATGTCTCCACTTCCAATAAATCTTTTAAAGGATAATCTTTCCAGCCTAGATTGACGGCTTCATATATGGAACCACTTACAAAATTCACAGGGCCGGGGGCACCCATTCCTATCCCAACTATCTTACTCTTCGGTTCATTAAGTTCCACGAGCTTCGCATCAATCGCTTTTGCTATGTTAATCGTAATGAATTTGCCCTTTTCGGAGATGTCCGTGCTGATTTCCCATTTATGAATAATCTCTCCGTATGAATTGATCAGAGCCAGTTTGGTAGTTGTACCGCCTAAATCTACACCCATCAGCCACTTTTCCATCATTCTCACCTTTTTTATCATTTTTTTTTCTTTTTTTCCCTTTCAAGAGACAATTGCTGCCTAATTAAAAGGATTGCCATTTGATAATCTTTCGTATCCATCATCTGCATACGGTGGATTTCCCTGATTTCAGCTTCCATCAGTTCAAGCTCGGCTAGCCGATCACCAATATAAATAAATGTACCGAATCTTTTCAAGTATTGTTGAAGATCATAATATGTTTTCATAGTTAGCCTCTTTAGTCTTTTATATAGGAAAGTATATCGAATCAGCCTCTTTACAACAAGCGTGCATTTCCTCTTTTGATAATTTTACCCATCCCCCTCATACATGTCCAACTCTATTCATATGATGAAATATCAGAATGTGAACGCCTAATGAGGACTCTCTCGATTTGATTTAAAAATTTGGAACAACTTAATATTTTTTAAAATCATTCATCGTACGTGAAAACGGAGGGGAAAAATGAAACTACAATTGAAGTATACCGTCTTTTTAGTCTTAACCACCCTTTTTGTCATCCTTTACTTTGCAAATAATAGACAGGCAGAGGAAACCATTATTTTTTTTCCCATCGATTCCTCGCTCCATTTTGAACATGCTTCCACCCACCTTACACCGAAGGGTACCGGGGGTTCCACCTATTCCATCACTTGGAAGGTGAATTCTGCGTTGGACCAGCCTGCTTATTTACGTCAGGACGTATCGCTCTTATACAAAAATGGAAAATTGGCCGGAGCTTTAAAAAATTGGCGGCAAAATAAACAAGAACTCTCTCAAAAAGCGGAATCTAAAGAAAGGGAGAGCGGGCGTTACGAAGCGGTAACATTTCATTATGCCGAGGTTCATCCGGCTGACACAATTTTCACCAGTGCACAGCAGCTCAGTAAAGACAAACTTTATACAGTAACGTCACCAGTTTTTCAATATTTCCATCGTCCCCTTTCAGAAGAACAGATTCAATGGAAAAAAACGCTGGACGGTTTGACTGATCAAACGGTTCAAAATGGTTTGGAGAAAGCAGGTCAAGCATTTCAAGTTAATCTGGATCAGTACAATATCATCTCATTGACGGACCTGCCCTCAAAAAAAAATCAATGGCTTTCCGCCTTCCCCCAATTCAAACGGGAAGAAATTGTGGGAAAGCTATGGGAGGGGCTTTATAAAAATTATGTGTTAGGCATTAAAAAGGAGGATGGATCCACTGTGAGTCCACAAGGAAGCACCATCCCCCAATTGCTTATGGCGAAGAATCAGGGTGAAATACTTGTCTTGTTTACCCTGAAAGACGGTACCCCAATCATGCTACGTCAAAAGTTATAATCGCTTTTCAATTTCTGCCAACAGTTTAATATATGACTTTTTATCCGGGGCTAGCTCAATAGCCTTTTCAGCTTGCTCCTTAGCTTTGTCGAATGATTCGAGCTTCATGTAGACTAAGGCCAGATTGTAATGCGCTCCATGCAAATCCGGATTACTTTCAATCGCTTTTTCATAATAATCCCTTGCTTTGTATAAGTCGTCTTTATCAAAAGATAAATTCCCAAGCATAAAAAGCGATAGTGGTGCATCTGGGTTTTCATCCACATAATTGAATAACATCTCTTCTGCTTTATCTTCTTCTGCATCATCAATGTACTTTTGGGCTAGCATGGCCATGGTATTATCATCTATAGCTGCATTGCTCTGATGTTTAAAACCAAATTGAAGCATGCCATAGGTCAGTATCGCAGTTCCTATTAAAAAAGCCAGCTGCCGAAAGAGATTCCTGGTTTTTGGCAGATGGACCACTCCAGCAGCCAAGAACCCGCCAACCAACCCTCCGATATGCCCTGCATTGTCAATTCCCGAAACGGTGAAACCATATATCAGGTTAATGATAATTAACGCGATCACCGTTGAGCCCATCGAGCGCATGAATAATTTTGGATAGACGATGCCAAAGTACAGAAGGGCCCCAAAACAGCCAAAAATGGCGCCGCTCGCCCCTGCCGAAAGATTCGGGGTCATGATGAAGCTGCCTAGAGTTCCGGCGAAACCTGCGAATATATAGATAAAAAGGAACCTGGCATTACCGTAAATCCTTTCTACTTCAGCACCAATCAAATACAATGAAAATGTATTCATCAGTAAATGAATGAACCCAATATGGATGATCATCGGTGTAAAGAACCGCCACCATTCCCCTTGTATGATATAAGGGGAATATTTAGCGCCAAACTCAATCAAAGTCTTGGAGTTGGTGCTGCCTCCATTAAACTCCATCAAGATGAACATAGCTATTTGTATCGCTATGAATATATATGTAAAGAATGGCTTATTTGCATTTTGAAATACTTTCTGCTCAGCCTTAGCCTTTTTGACTGACTCCGAGATGGCGTCTTTCTTTACTGCGAGAACCTTTTCCTCATCTATTTCATTTTCTTTAAGAACTTGAATTGAAAGTGGTTTCTTCAAAACATGCTCAAGGTTTTGCAACGAATCATGAAATGATTCACAAGTAAGAATAAACGTGTTAACATTCGTTTTTTTAAAGGAAGCCACCTGTAAACTAAAGTCATGATCATCGACTGGGGCAAATTTACTAACATAGATGCTTAGTATGTCTATGGGCTTTTTGTATAATTTCCTCCTGATTCTTTCCCCATTCTGCAGTGTTCGGTCGATATCACGTTTCAGCCAATTAGCCCAATCCAAATCATGTCGAATGAGCCTGATGACTGGAAACTCCTTATTCTTATCGCTCTCAAGCCAAATCTCCTGATGGTTTTCCGTGACAGTGATCATTCGATAATCATAATGGGCCGACAATTCCCTTGTGGTTTCCCAAAACAAATAATCCTCTTTAAATCCCAATGCCTTCCCCACTTTCCAATGAATCTTAAGCTTCTAAAATTCCTGTTTCTTTAATTAAAACTATAGACGAAATGATGAAAAAAGTAAAAAGGAGACTGTTTTCCCCTCCACTCTCCCCCTCCTTATAAAAAAAGGAACCCTTGAGAGGTTCCTTTTTAAGATGCCGGCATCATCATTTGGTCTGACTGAACATGCTTTGCATCATTTTATCCCTGAACATTGGCATATCCAAGGACTTAGTCACTAGAAATCTTCTCAGTATGCCGTTAGAAAGCACAGCATTTATCAGGCGGTACCGGTTTTGATAACCTGCATAAACCACTAAACCAACCAAGAAGATTTGAATAATTAATCGAAGCATAACAATCCCTCCTAGCATTAGTTTGATACAGGAAAGGATTTTTATGAGCTAAAAGTGATAATTAATAAATTTCTTCTTCTAATGGGCGTACGTGCGTAAAACCCTGGAAGGGGTAATGAGTTTGCTTACCGCTATATCATGAACCTCTATCGGGAGTTCATCCAAAAATTGAAGGTCGTATGCAAGGGCCATTGTAGCACCTCGGTAATATGAGAGGAAGCGGTCATAATAGCCACCACCAAAGCCTAGGCGATACCCTTCTTTGGTAAAGGCAAGACCGGGTACGATCAATACGTCCAATTCCTCTTTGAGAGCCTTGGCAGTTTCAGCCACTGGTTCAAGCAATCCATAATAAACAGACTCCAGCTGATTGAAGGAGGAAATCTTTTTGAATTCCATTGTCTTTTTTTCAGGGTCACACTTGGGCACTGCCACTTCTTTCCCTTCACTCCATGCTTGTTCAATGATCCGTACCGTTGGAACTTCAGGTGGAATGGAGATGGTGATGCCAATGGTTTTAGCTTTTTTCCATTCCTCCAGTGAAAATAAGTTTTCAGCGATTCTGCTCGATAGTTCTTCATGTTCCACTTTGGTCAGTTCCATTAAACGGGACCTAACTTCTTTGCGGAGCTTATTCTTGTTTTCTCTCATCTCTTCCGACTCCTTTAGTCTACTTCTATTATTATCTCATAATATTTGTTCAATTACGAAAATACGAAGCGGGAAGTTGCCTAATCATTAGTACATTCTGAAAATATTCACTAAATGGGCAACGGACCCTAAAGGAAAGATAGAAAGAAGGTATTAAAAAAATGCAAAAAAAAACAACAGGAAAAATCCTGTTGCTTACTTTGTTTCACGGTGAGTCGTGCTGCGTTTTTCTCTTGAGCAGTATTTTTTAAGCTCAAGACGGTCTGGATTGTTACGTTTATTTTTTTTAGAAATATAGTTACGGTCTCCACATTCAGTGCAAGCTAATGTAATATTTACGCGCATTGTGTATTTCCCTCCAAACATATTGACTTTTTCACATAGGACTTTTCTATAATATCATTATTCAATGCGAATTGCTAGTATGTTTTTTGGGAAAACCAACATTAACTTTTTTTAATTTTAATTGTTCACGTTTTGCATCGTCAGAAGAAGCTGATTATTTATGACTTTCGCTTCTTCTTTCGTTTCAGCATGAATGACCCAAGCCACAGCTTCTATACATTCCTTAGGTAAGATTTCCGTCTCTAATGTAAACACGCTGGTAACTTCCCCTTTGGCAAGCGGTGAATAAGCCAGGAGCCCTTCTTTCAGTGATTTGAAGCATCCCTCTTGATAAAGGCTTCCCTTACCTTGGATGCAATATTGAGAGATGCTTTTCCCTTTCACCAATCCACCCAGTAAGGCAATCGATTGAGGTGCTACATGTAAAATCGCCCGTTCATTCGGGCTGTAAAAAGCCACCGCCTGTCTTTCGAAAGCGTTTTCATAGTGAAAAAACACTTTAGGACGCTTAGTCTCAAATGAAGTATTCCTAATCGTGAACTTCGAAAAGGTCACCTGACCCTGGGTATAAGTTTGCGAAAGTGTCCGGATCTCTCCATTAGGATGACTCATCATGTCTTCCTCAGGATACCAATCAAAACTCTCATCCATCCATAACCCAGCCTTTAATCCCTTACGATATAGATCCTGGTTATCCTGCGGCATATATGCGAATAGCGAATTCATATAATCATCCCTTCCCCTTTTTTATCCTTATATAACTTATCATTAGGCGCTGACAGTGAAACTTTCCACTTAGAATCTGCACACCATTTTCTTATCTTATAGGTTCGCTGATTTTTAACTATTCATAATATTTCGTCTTTTCTTTTTATTCTATCTTTATGTTAGCACTGAATTGGCTGATGGACAATAAACACTTTTTGTCGAATTTTATGTAAGTTATCTTTTAAAGGTTTTTTTCCCGTTTTCATGCCTGAATTTTTTTCTTCATCGATAGTCATGAGGCTTTTCGACAATAATTTGAAACCAAACAGACAATTAATGTAGTTTATTGCCATATCCAAGATTTAAAAATATGAAAATCTCCAATTTTTTAAAAATATGTGTAAAATATAAGTATATGTCGAAAATTATCTTCTGAGGTGTAAACATGGAAATCCTTATCATCCTTCTTTTTTCATTAGCGATCATCATTCTTATCATTTCCTTTATCAGTAAAGATAAAGTTGCCAAATTAGAAGAAGATTTAGAACAGATGACCATAACCTATATGCAGGATATCTACCAATTAAAGAAGAAAGTGAAAATTCTTGAAGAGGAATTCATTATCCAGGATGACCCGATTCCTCCTTTAAAGACTAAATCACCTGCCACTTCCAATGATATCGAACCCATTCATGAAATTCTAAAAAGCCAGGTTCTATCCTTATATAGCCAAGGTCTTTCTTTGGACCAAATCGCAAAACAATCCTCGTTAACAAAGGAACAAACCATCTCAGTGATCAAGCAACAAAGATTGCGGGTGAATAAAGATGAATAAAGCAAGACTGCAAGGCCTTTCCGCCGGTATCATCCTTACAACAACAATCTTTACAGGATTTTATTACGGTACCGGAATAATCGATGGTACCACTCCGACTACGGAGGAAGCTAAGGAATTGCTAGAGAATGAGGGATTTGTCGTTTCACTTCCTATCGAGGAAGCTAAAAGAACTGTCCATCAGTCAAAGGATGCGGATAAAGAAATAAAGGAGAAAGAAGCTTCAAAAAAAGATCACTCCATCGTCTCCTATACAATGGAAGTGAAAGCGAATATGACCACAAGCGAAATTGCCAATAGGCTTTCAAAGGAAAAGGTCATCGATGATGCTGCAGGATTTGAAGCTTATATGAATGAACATGATTTCGCAAAAAAAGTTCAAATCGGCGAGTTTGTGGTTACGAATAATATGACATATAGACAATTGGCCCACACTTTGACACATTAATGAATAAGAGAGACTTTTAAATGGACGATGTCCGAGAAAAAGCCTCTCTTTATTTCAATTAGGATTGGGTTCATTCATTCCTGCTGACATATCTCCCTCTTACTAGGAAATAAATATTCTCTGCGATATTCGTTGTATGATCAGCCGTTCTTTCTAAATATCGGGCAATTAAGGAAAGCTGTGTGATCTGCTGAATGTTTTTTTCATCTGAAAGCCGAAGGAGACCTCGAATCATCTCTCCATAATAGCGATCGACCTCATCATCCATTTCAATGATTTCTCTTGAAAGTACAACATCTTCCTTCTCAAATGCTTCTATCGAAAGTTCAATCATCTTTAGGGTAATATCATGCATCTGCTTTAAAGGTGTTAAAGGCAGAATAAATGGCTGGTCACCGATTCGGATGGCCGATTTAGCGATATTGACCCCAAAGTCCGCCATCCGTTCAATATCTGAAGCTATTTTTATGGCAGCGATGATACGCCGTAAATCAATCGCAACTGGCTGTTGCTTAGCAATCAGTAAAATAGCAAAGTCATTAATTTCCTCTTCCAGCAAATCAGCTATTGTATCATCATCAATAACTTCAAGAGCCTCTTCAACATTCTTGTTTTCCAGTGCGGTAAATGATTTTGAAATGGCGCCGGAAGCTAAATTGGCCAGTTCCACGATTTTCCCTTGTAACTCTTTCAATTGAAGCTCGAAATTTTCACGAACGATCATTATCGCATCTCCCTTTCTCTTTAACCGAAACGTCCGGTAATGTAATCTTCTGTTCTTTTATCATTCGGATTAGAGAAGATGGTATTGGTATCAGAGTATTCGATGACTTCTCCATTTAAAAAGAAGGCTGTTCTATCAGAGATACGTGCTGCCTGCTGCATGTTATGGGTAACGATTATGATGCTGAATTCCTTTTTCATTTCTTGGACCAATTCTTCTATTTTCAAAGTGGAAATCGGATCAAGAGCAGAAGTCGGTTCATCCATTAATATGACATCCGGCTCGATTGCCAAACATCTGGCGATACAAAGTCGCTGTTGCTGTCCACCTGAAAGTCCATATGCATTTTCATGAAGGCGGTCTTTCACTTCATTCCAAATCGCTGCACCTTTTAAACTTTTTTCAACGATTTCATCAAGGATTCTTTTATTTTTGATACCATGGATCCTTGGTCCGTATACAACATTTTCATAAATTGATTTAGGAAAGGGATTAGGCTTTTGAAAGACCATCCCCACCTGTGTCCTTAAATCTTCCACCTTATAGGACTGATCGAGGATATTCCTGTTCCTATATTTAATCTGACCTGTCGTTTTAACATCCGGAACCAGTTCAATCATTCGGTTCAATGTTTTGATATAGGTGGATTTCCCACATCCTGAAGGCCCGATGATGGCAGTCACTTCATTTTGATGCATATCAAGATTAATATTTTTCAAAGCATGGTTTTCACCGTACCATAAATTGAGATTGGACGTTTCATACACCTTTTCCGTCAAGACATCGGACTCGACATTTTCGATCCCGATTGCCGGTGACTTTTTTTCTCTCGTTAAGGTCATATTCATGCTTCCTTCCTCCCATCAATATCTTTTCTGGAATTTATTCCTAATTAAAACCGCTATTGAATTCATGAAAATTAACAGGAAGAGCAAAACGATGATTCCCGCTGCAGCAACCTGCTGGAATTCCTCCTGTGGACGAGATGTCCAATTATAGATTTGCATTGGCAGCACTGTAAATGTATCCATGACCGTTTGAGGCAAAAAGGCGATGAACATCGGTATGCCAACCACCACCAATGGCGCCGTTTCACCGATTGCCCGCGACAATGCAAGTATTCCACCAGTTAAAATGCCAGGTATAGCAGCCGGGAGGACCACTTTCAATATTGTCTGCCACTTTGTTGCACCCATTCCAAATGAAGCTTCCCTTAAATCACGAGGTACGGCACGTATGGCCTCTTGGGCAGCTACTATGATGACCGGGAGAACGAGAAGACTCATGGTCAAGCCTGCTGCCAATATGGACCGGTCCAAGGCTAGTGCCCGGACGAAAACCGTTAAGCCCAGCAGTCCAAATACAATTGACGGGACACCTGCCAGATTGGAAATATTCACTTTGATAAAAGTGGTGATCCAATTCTTTCTGGCATATTCCTCTAAATAAATCGCCGTTCCGACACCAAGCAGCAGGGAAACTGGAGCCACGACTACCATCAACCATATTGAACCGATTAGAGCTGCTTTTATACCAGCGTCCTCTGGTTTCCTGGAAGCGAAATTCTGAAGGAAATCCCCATTCAGATGACCAATTCCTTGAGTGAATATCCGATAAAATAAGATGGCCAATACAATGAGGCCAACCAATGTTGCCAAGAAGAATAATCCTTTACAAATCGTGTTAACAGCCAGCCTAACGGGCATTTTTTTTGCAACATGACTTTTGTTTATCAGTTTCATGTCTTAATATTCCTCCCTGAACTTGCGAGAGATGAACTGCGCCAGTAAATTCATGACAAGCGTAAAGACGAACAGTGTCATTCCAACCGCATATATGCTGTAGTAAATCGTTGTCCCATACCCTGCATCCCCCGAACTGACCTGTACGATATAGGCGGTCATTGTTTGGATCGATGAAGTGACATCCATGCTCATATTTGGAGTCGAGCCACCTGCAACACTCACAATCATGGTCTCCCCGATCGCTCTGGATAAAGCAAGAACGATGGATGCCACAATTCCTGAAATGGCTGCTGGCAATACCACTTTAATTGTCGTTTCAAGTTTCGTTGCCCCTAAAGCATATGCACCTTCGCGAATCGACTTCGGCACTGATACAAGGGCATCTTCCGACAAAGAGGCTATCATCGGCATGATCATGATACCTACAACGATCCCAGGACTTAAGGCATTGAACATGTCAAGGGAAGGAAATAAATCCCGCAAAACCGGTGTTACAAAAGTTAAGGCAAAGAAGCCGTAAACGATAGTAGGAATCCCAGCTAAAACTTCTAAAATCGGCTTGATGATTCTCCGTGTATTCTCTGATGCATATTCACTCAAGAAAATGGCTGTTGCAAGCCCTACTGGAACTGCAACCACCGCTGCTATCACTGTTATCTTCAATGTTCCAACGACAAGGGGCATAATCCCATACGAAGGGGTGGATGCAAATGGCAGCCATTTAGCCTCTGTAAAAAATTCGACGATGGAAACTCTGTCAAAGAAGATGAATGTCTCAAATATAAGCGTCAGGATAATCCCGATTGTAGTAAAAACAGAAATTGCCGCAGTAAAGAACAATAGCTTAGGTATGATTTTTTCTATATTTATTTTTTTCTTCCTTTTCTTTTCCAGGATCATTTGCTGTACAGAATAGCTTTCTGTTTTTCTCAGTTCCAACTTGCATCCTCCATTTCAGACACGCAATATTTGGATTTACAAGCTGTTACCCCCGCCTTAAACGAGTCAAGACGGGATTTCAGTAGCCTGTAATATCGATTATTTTTCAAGTTCTTTCAATTTATCAAGATCTTTCTTGTACTCTTCTTCCGGTAGGCTGATATAACCCACTTCTTCAGCAAGCTCTCCAGCATTTTCAATGACGAATTGAGTATAATCTGCCACTTGTTCTTTTTCAGCTACCGACTTATTAGCTACATATGTGTATAGCGGACGTGACAATGGGGCATACTCCCCACTTTTAATCGTTTCATGTGTTGGCTCAACAGCACCCTTGCCGTTGTCGATGGAAACGATCTTTAACTTATCTTTATTTTCTGCATAGTAGGCATAACCGAAGAACCCAATCGCATTTTTATCACCTTCTACACCCTGCACAAGAACATTATCATCTTCTGAAAGCGTAGCATTTTCCACCATTGGTTTTTCGTTAAGGATCACTTCATTGAAATAATCATATGTGCCTGAATCTGTTCCCGGAGAGTAGAATTTAATTTCTTCATTCGGCCATTCGGGACGTATATCAGACCATTTCTTCACCTTGCCATTATCAACCCACAGTTTTTGGAGTTCTTCAACTGTTAGTGAATCGATGAAATCATTATCTTTATTGACGACGATTGAAATCCCGTCAAATGCCAATTTCAACTCTGTATATTTAACTCCCTTTTCATCAAGCATCGTACTTTCTTCTTCCTTGACAGGGCGGGATGCATTGCTTAAATCCGTCTCACCAGCGATGAATTTCTTAAATCCTCCGCCTGTTCCTGATGATCCAACTGATACTTTTACATCAGGTTGTGTAGCCATATATTCTTCTGCAACTGCCTCCATGATTGGAAAGACCGTTGAGGAACCATCCGTAATCACTTCTCCCTGCAGTTTGCCTGATCCTTTTCCTTCACTGCTGCTTGTCTTAGTATCATCGGATCCACAACCCGCCGCAACTGCAATTACTCCACCCATCATTACAGTCATTGCCATACCCTTGAAACGTCTCATTTGTAAATCCCCCTAAGAATTTTATATGAATATTTTGTCCTACAAACACATCATACTTTTAGACTGTGAACCCCATTTGAAGCAAATGTAAATATTCAGTAAATTATTGTGTACGAATTGTAAAGATGCCAAAACTGGATTCATCGCTGCCTAAAAAAAAAACACGTTTTCGGTTTTACCCAAAAACGTGTTTTTAGCCTTTTTATTCATTTTCCTGGCTTTTTCTAACTTCAGCCTGGTCTTTTTGAACGTCTTTACCATTCTCCACTTTCAAATCAGTCGAGGTTTCAGTATTTTCCTTCTTAGCCCGTTCTTTTTTCAGTTTGAAATAAGTATCCATGATTTCTTCACCTATTTCTTTGCTCATGCTGTGGCCCGTATGTCCTTGATATGCCCACGGAACAACGACAGCAAAAGCAACCTCCGGATTTTTAGCAGGTGCATAACCGACAAGCGTGATGTTCATCGTTTTTTGAGGCTCGCTATAATCCGTTCGGTTCGGACCATCATAGAACGCTTGCGCCGTTCCAGTTTTAGCCGCTACCGTATATGGTTTATGACCAAAATACGTATATGCTGTTCCGCCTTGTTCCATCGCAACTTTCTCAAAACCGCTCTGCACACGCTTTATCCAATCTTCCTTCATATCCAGACGATTCATGACTGTCGGTGAAATGTCTTCGTCGACAGGACCCAATTCTTCGTTATTATCAACCGGTTCGCGAATTTCCTTAACCATATGCGGCTTCATGCGATTTCCACCATTCGCAATGGCTGAAACATATTGCACGAGCTGCATTGGTGTATACGTATCATACTGTCCGATTGCAAGGTCAAGCAGCTTACCAGGAGATGTTTCGGAACCTTTGAATCCGCTCATTTCATTCGGCAAATCAATCCCAGTTCGTGTTCCCAAGCCAAACTGGGCAAATGAATTCCGCATGGTTGAAAAGGCACCGGAACTAATATTCAATGGCTCATTTGGGACATATTTCGCACCGGCAATATTAATCGCCGTCCTGAACATATAAACGTTCGAGGATACTTTTAAGGCAGTCAAATCATTAATGTTCCCGAAGTTACTATATGATCCTTTTTCTGGTGTACCTTTGATTTTCAGCTTCGTATCATAAAAGTACGTACCCGGCTGTATCGCACCTTGCTGATAACCAGTTAAAACGGTAGCACCTTTTACGGAAGAACCCATCGTATAGGAAGTCGTGATATTTCCTAATGCAAAGTCCTCTATGGAAGATCTCCCTGTTTTCGGATCCTTCTCATATTTCTTACCAGCCATCGTTAAAACTTCCCCTGTATTGGGATCCATCATGACGACAAAGGCCCTATCCAAGAATTTGGTGTTACCCAATTTCTTCTTGGCAATCAATTGCTTTTCAATGATTTTCTCTGTTGCTAGCTGTAAATCCATATCGATTGTCAATATAAGATCTTTTCCGCGCTGGCCTTCAGTAATCACTTCTGAATCGACTATATTTCCTGATTTATCGGTCACATTCCTTACTTTTGCTTTCTGCCCTTGGAGGATATCTTCATATTGCTGCTCGATATAGCTCTTTCCTACACGGTCATTCCGGCTGTAATCACGTGCCAGGTAATAGTCCAGACTTTCACTAGGCAATCCTTCTTCAGACGAAGAAACTTTACCCAATACAGATTTAAGGGTTTTATTATACGTATAAAAACGATCCCAATCCGTTGATATATCGACCCCAGGAAGCGAATCAAGGTTTTCGCTCACTCTGGCGAATTCTTCCTTCGTCACTTTTTTGTTTTTCACAATCTGTGGAGTAAGCGCATATCCGCTAGCAAATTCCCTGTATATGGCAAGGGTTTCCATATCCTTTTTCGAAAGCTTTGCTTCTTCCTCCGTAATCCTTTTGAGCTGAAGCTTATACAAATCACTCTCTTCCAGCTCGCCCTGTTCGACCTTTTTTCTCTCTTTATCAGTAATTTTTTTGGCGGCCAACTTTGGATGATTTAAAATCCAAAAATCCTTTTTATCACGCTCAGTTACTTTATTCGTATCTTTTTCGATCAACTTCGCGAGTTTCTCAGCCGTTTCCACCATTTCTGTTTGTTTCGTACCTTGCTTTCGTGTATATGTAATTGCATCCAGTGGTTGGTTGTCGACCATCAGTTTTAAATTCCGGTCATACATTTTTCCACGGGGCACCGAATTATTCACGGTCACTTCCTCTGTTTTTTCAATCTCACGCCGGTAATCATCACCATAAACAATCTGTACAACACCCAAGCGTAAAATGAGAACGGAAAACAAAACAAATACTAAAAAGAAAAGAATATTCAATCTGAAAGGCACATGCGTCTTTTTCTTTTTCTTTTTATTCACACTAAGCCACACATCCTTTTTACATAGTCATAATAGTCCTATACTATTCTATAGAACATTTATATTTTTTTCTACCTTAGTGTTCTAGAAATATTAAACATCTAACGAATTTTCGACAAAAAGTGACTTACGGCTCATAACATACAAAAACGCAAGGCATCGAAATTTAAAAGAGGCCTCTAAGGCCTCTTTTCTAAACTTGGTCATTGATATCGATTTTCCGTACAAACCAATATATCACGGTATGCCCTGCCCCGACGATTAACAGATAAATCGGGAGTATTTGCTTTAGGTCGAAAAACATGACCGAAAGAATGAATCCTGATATGGATACAATCCTTCCAAAATGTACGAACAGTTCCCGGACTACGATATATTCAATCCTCATTTCCGTTGCTTTCCAAGCGCGGCCTATAATGTCATAAGTCAATGATATATATGGGACCAAAAGAATAGGATAAGCGGTAGCAACAATCGCCCCATAAATGAGAAGCTTTCCAAATGTGATATCAATTGCAATCAATAAGACTCCTGTATACAACAGGATTCCTCCAATAAGAATCGCTTTCTTTCGCATCGGCTGTTTTATATATCGAGAAGCAAAAAAATACGCAACGAATGATATGGCTGAATTTAACAGACCATAGCTCCCTAAGGCAAGTTCACTACCCGTCTGAATGAAAACGGTGATTGAAATGATGAACATGAATGTGCCCTCTCGTATCCCTTGAAAAAAATGTGCACGAGTGATCAAGAGCCAATTACGATTTTTTTTACGTTCTTGCAATATCCGAAGAAAAAAATATTTCCCATGGGCTGGACGTCTTTTCAACGAAAAACTAAGAAATACCGCAACGGAAAACAATAACAAAGATAAGCCGAATACAATGGAATATCCCGTGAATTTTTCAAGCCTTGAAATGATGAACCCTGAAAGAATAGGACCCACCATCCCCCCAAGGGATGATAAAATCCCTAAAAAACCATTGAAGAAATCTCTAGTTTCCGGTTCAGTAATTTCAAACGTCAATACATTATACGCTAGCCAATAAAACCCATAACCAATTCCTAACAGTGCACCGAGCAGCCAAAGGAAATCCGTTGCCCGTGTGCCGACCAAAAGGACAGTTAAATAAAATAGGGCCAAAAAGATAACACCTAGACGCAAAACAATGATTCGATCCACTTTTTTCGCCAGCCTGCCAGCAAAGACAAAGGTAAGCGGTTGAAAAAGCACCACGGTTAGATTATATACGGCAATATCAACAATTTGACCGGATTGTTTCCACAAGTACACATTAACGAATGTATTGGATAAAGCAATGCTAAGGCTGTAAAGACCGCCAATAAACAAAAGGAGGTGCAGATCCTTCTTCCCCCCCGCTTCACCCAACCATCTCTCTAAAATACCCATTGTTTTAACTCTCCTTTAAATTCCACTCTAGTGTTTGAAAAAACAAGGGTATTTATGTAAAAAAAAGTAAAGAAAACTCTTCGATTGGCGAGACAGGATGGCGAAGACAGAGAAGTAGTTGCACTTACACTGTTTACCGCTAAGGTCCTTGACGCATTTTCCTTTCCTGCATTTTGAACAGTGTAAAGAAAACTCTTCGATTGGCGAGACAGGATGGCGAAGACAGAGAAGTAGTTGCACTTACACTGTTTACCGCTAAGGNTCGATTGGCAAGACAGGATGGCGAAGACAGAGAAACAGTTGCACTTACACTGTTTACCGCTAAGGTCCTTGACGCATTTTTCCTTTCCTGCATTTTGAACAGTGTAAAGAAAACTCTTCGATTGGCGAGACAGGATGGCGAAGACAGAGAAGTAGTTGCACTTACACTGTTTACCTTATAGATACTGCCATCCATATATAAACAAAAAAAAGACAGGTTTTCCTGTAAAGGAGTTCCTGTCTTTTTCTTACTAATTATTTTGCAGCGCTGTAACGTTTTGCAACTTCATCCCAGTTTACAACATTCCAGAAAGAATTGATGTATTCAGGACGACGGTTTTGATAGTTTAGGTAGTAAGCATGTTCCCAAACGTCCAATCCAAGAAGTGGAGTTTTACCTTCTGATAATGGATTGTCTTGGTTCGGTGTACTTGTTACTTCCAATTCGCCGTTGTTGACAGCAAGCCAAGCCCAGCCAGATCCAAAACGAGTAGTAGCCGCTTTAGCGAACTCTTCTTTAAAGCTGTCAAAGCTTCCGAATTTAGAAGTGATAGCATCTGCTAATTCACCAGTTGGTTGTCCGCCGCCGTTAGGTGAAAGGATTTCCCAGAATAATGTGTGGTTAGCATGTCCGCCACCATTGTTGCGTACAGCTGTACGTACAGCTTCAGGTACTGCGTCAAGGTTAGCGACAATTTCTTCAACGCTTTTGCTTAGAAGTTCTTGGTTGCCTTCTAGGGCATTGTTCAGGTTTGTCACATATGTGTTGTGATGTTTAGTGTGGTGAATGTTCATTGTTTCTTTGTCGATGTGTGGTTCTAATGCATCATATGCATACGGTAATTGTGGAAGTTCAAAAGCCATTATAAAATTCCTCCCTATGTAAGCTGTTTTTTTGAGGGCTTCAGTTCTGGAAAGATACCTGAAGCTCGCTAGCAATAGAGTATCAAATTTTTGTAACCGTTTCAAACCTTATGCCTCAATTTTTCATTTTTCGATTTTATTTCCTATGAGAATACCACGTATATAAAATATCCTATCATCAGAAGTTGAATGATGCCTTTGGTGATTACGCTGCTTATAAAACCTACAACGGAACCAAGGCCGATTTTAGAAGCAGTAACCGGGTCTTTTTTATGGACTAGGATTTCCGCCAAGAATGCCCCGATGAATGGGCCTATTAGAATTCCGACGAACGGAATCACGAATGGTCCGACCAGAAGCCCAATCGTACTGCCCCAAACCCCCGCTTTCGTTCCGCCATATTTTTTGACTCCAACCATGTTTGCTATATAATCAGCTGCGAATAAAAGGATGACGAATAAAATTTGGACAGTCCAGAAAAACCAGCCAAATGGTTCAAAGGAATAAAATAGTCCATATAACAATATTCCGCCGAATATGAATAAAACACTTGGGATGATCGGAAAAATCAGACCGACAAAGCCCATTATGAACATGAGGATAATTATTATCCAAAATAGTGTATCCATAACTAAAAACGCCCTTTCTCATTTCATTTATTATTTTTTCCTCTATCACTCCATAATTGCCTCTTTATTAATGGTTGAAACCATTGAAGCAGAAAACAGGTTGTTTTATTTTTCCCAAATAGTTAAAATTGGTTAGGAATCTTATATAGTTAGGTGCTGAAAACATTGAACATATTCAAACAACTATGGGTAAGCATATATTCTCCTAAAGATATCGCTTCCTTTCAAAGCCAAGGTATCGGGAAAACGATATTATTCGTATTCTTTATAAGTCTCATTGCCTTTCTCCCTTCAGCTTTTTATTTCGGTACAATGATAGTTGACGGGATAGATGCCATGAATGAAACAGTATCTGAAGACTTACCTGCATTTGAAATCAAAAATGGCACGTTGACGACTGAAGAAGGTGAACCATTTAGCCTGAATAAAAACGGATATCAAATTTTTGTAGATGGTACGGGGACCTTGACCCCGGAAGAAGTAGCTGCAAAAGCTGATGAGGCTGTCGCCCTTTTAAAGTCTGATCTGGTGTTCGTATCTGGCGGAAACGTGCAATCCACTCCATATTCACTTCTGGAAGGAGATAATCAGGAAATATCCACTTGGCTTGAGTCAGTTGAATCTGTGCTACCGATCATCCTTCCATTGCTACTACTTATATTATACCTGTTTACTGCTAGCGGAATCTTCATTAAAGTGACAATCCTTGCCGCTTTTGGACTTCTTTTCAAAAATGCCCTTGGCCGTTCGCTTTCCTATAGGCATCTATGGAGAATTGGTGCATATAGCATTACACTTGCCACCATATTCTTCACCATCATGGATGCTTTTAAAGCAACGGTTC
This sequence comes from Peribacillus sp. YIM B13481, assembly GCF_042787985.1. Lineage (NCBI taxonomy): Bacteria > Bacillati > Bacillota > Bacilli > Caryophanales > Bacillaceae > Peribacillus > Peribacillus sp. YIM B13481. The sequence continues at coordinate 79,167 of NZ_JBHZPE010000003.1, read as the reverse complement.
CATTCGCTTCAATCATTAGCTGGTTTGTGACATTGATAATGTTATATTTATCCATTAAAGAAACAGCTGCTAATAAGATCGCAGATTGACCTTAAAAAGCAAAAAGACCCGGAACCCATCTGTTCTGTTCCGGGTCTTTTTGCTTTTGCAGTTTCTCCCTGCTTTCCCGCATATGACTACAGTCATATTTTTTCATATCTTCTTAATTCGACAAAATACTCACCAAGTCATTCTTATACTTAATGTTGAAATAGTATTTAAGAGGTGATAGACGTGAAGGAGAGTAATATTGATGTACAAGGGCTGTTACTCATAATGAAGGCAAGAGAAATTGGTCTGACCCCAAAGGAAACTAACATTCATTCAAATAATAAGGATTTTAATCAACTGAAAAAGAAAAATGGAATGACCCTCCCACATTCCATTTGAAAAACTGCCCATTTTTAGGCATATTTTTAGATTCTTACAAGTATAAATGAAATAAAGACAAGCTTGGGAGGATGGAAAATTGAAACGGCTACTGCTTTTTATCTCATTCTGTTTCACTTTATTTATTATTTATTTCGATTTGACTACGGGTACCCTGCCGCCTTCCCATCCACCGGCCACTACAGGCCAACCGACCGTCCCGGCCAGTAAGCCTGCATCCGCACCATCTGCCGCTTATAAAGAAATCACCATGAAACCCGGGGATACCTTACTCTCCATCATTGAAACGGAAAAAGTCGGATCTAATCAGCCAATCGAAACGATCATTTCTGACTTTCAAAGTTTGAATGAAGGATTGAAGCCCGAAAATATGCAGATTGGCAAAACATATAAGATTCCCGTTTATAAATAACCTCTAAATGGGGATCTGCGCACTCCCAAGCACCATTAAAAGGGATTTCTAAGCATCGAATATATCCAGTAATGGGTAATTTTTCTTGTTAAAAAAAGATAATGCGACCTATTTCCTTGTCAAGCGGTATGTACATTGATACAATATTTCAGAGAAACAAATTAAAAATCAAAACTGATTTTTTCCTAAAGGAGAGAATTCCACTTGAGTGAAATCATACATCGCACCAAGACGCGGCCAATTAAAGTCGGAAACTTAACGATTGGCGGCAATAATGAAGTTATAGTACAAAGCATGACAACTACAAAAACACATGATGTTGAAGCAACAGTTGCAGAGATCCTTCGTCTTGAAGAGGCGGGATGTCAAATCGTACGTGTCGCCTGTCCGGATGAAAGGGCAGCTGATGCAATCCCCGAGATAAAAAAACGGATAAACATCCCACTTGTAGTCGATATTCATTTCGATTATAAACTCGCTCTTAAGGCAATTGAAGGCGGAGCGGATAAAATCAGGATAAACCCTGGTAACATCGGACGCCGTGAAAAGGTAGAAGCTGTCGTGAAAGCTGCGAAGGCTAAAGGAATTCCAATCCGCATCGGGGTAAATGCTGGTTCTCTCGAGAAGAAGATCCTCGATAAATATGGATACCCCACTGCCGATGGCATGGTTGAAAGTGCTTTACACCATATCAAGATCCTGGAAGATCACGATTTCCATGACATCATCGTTTCCATGAAGGCTTCTGATGTGAATTTAGCCATCGAAGCATATGAAAAAGCTTCTAAAGCATTCGATTACCCTTTACATCTGGGAATCACGGAATCAGGTACACTGTTCTCAGGAACCGTAAAAAGTGCTGCCGGATTAGGTGCCATCCTAAGTCAAGGTATTGGAAGCACGATGCGTGTTTCCTTAAGTGCCGATCCTGTCGAAGAGGTGAAGGTGGCAAGGGAGCTCCTAAAAGTATTTGGCCTTGCTTCTAACATGGCCACATTAATTTCCTGCCCTACTTGCGGTCGGATCGAGATTGATTTAATCTCTATCGCCAATGAGGTTGAAGAGTACATCCAGACGGTTAAAGCACCAATCAAGGTATCAGTGCTTGGTTGTGCGGTAAACGGTCCTGGGGAAGCCCGTGAGGCTGATATCGGCATAGCTGGGGCTCGTGGTGAAGGTTTGCTGTTTAGAAAAGGTCAGATTGTACGTAAAGTGCCTGAAGAGACGATGGTCGAGGAACTGAAAAAGGAAATTGACAAAATCGCTGAAGAGTACTATGAAAAACAAAGAGCAGAAGCTGCTGCTGCCGCTTTACAAAATAAATAAAAAAAAATCCCGATTTTTCATTATCGGGATTTTTTTTATTTAAAAACCCTTTGATGCATTTTAAGAAATGACATCAAAGGGTTTCAAATTGTTAAAAGAATGGCAGGATGAATATGCCAACGATGATGGAGATTGCACCTATTACTATGGCCCAAGTACCCAAGTTTGATCCCCTGCTTCTGGCCACTATCCCTACAATTATACCCACAACCCCTAAAATGAACGGCATCATGAATAACGATAAAATGGAGATGATCAAAGCTATGACACCAATAGCCTGTCCTCTTGAAGCAACATTCCCAGAATCATCAGCCTCAGTTGACTCATTATTCTTATATTCCCTGATTCGAGGTGGTGTTGAAATTTCTGCAGACGTTTCTTCATTATACTGGTTATCCATATTATTGGTAATGGTCCCACGACTTTCATACCGCCTGTCATCTGCAGGTGTATCTTCATTATAATATCGCTCATGATGCTGATCATCCACAACAACGGATGGTTCACTGCCCTTTTTAGTCAATTGCATCTCATCGTCAATACTGGAGTATTGATCTTTTTCCATTAGTGAATCCCTCACTTTCGTTTATGGAGCATTTATAGTGTATGTAAAAAGTGATGGAATCCATCGTGAAATGGTTTCATGTCTTGGAAATAAATACGGGTTTTTACCAAAGCTATCTTGGTATATGTTACACTATTACAAGTATTGAATATGAGGAGAGATTCATCATGAAAAAACGATTTGGCATCGATATAGATGGAACTGTTACGAGACCTGATTCCATGGTCCCTTTTTTAAATAATGCTTTTCAGCTGAATTTAGCATATGAAGACATAACGGAGTATGACTTATACCCATTCGTTAATGTTCCAAAAGAAGATTTCACTAAATGGTTCATTGAAACCGAGCCAATCATCTATTCCGAATCTTTATTGGCTGAGGGAGCAAAGGATGTATTGGAAAAATGGACAGAACAGGCTAACTTATATTTCATCAGTGCCCGGAGCAACCGTTTATTGGATATAACGAAGAATTGGTTCACGAGCAACGAAGTCCTATATGATCATATCGAGCTTGTAGGATCACACGATAAAGTTGCTGCAGCCAAGAAATTTGAAGTCGATCTCTTTTTAGAGGACAAGCACGATAATGCAGTGGCCATTTCGGAAGAGTGTAAAATACCCGTGATTTTATTTAATACCCCTTACAACCAAGATCCTGTGCCTGAAAGGGTGATCCGGGTCAACAATTGGCAAGAAGCTTCTGTCTGGGTGAATAATTGGATGTCAGGGCAACCGGCAACTATAAAGTGAAACAGGAAAAACCATTGACCGAGTGTCAATGGTTTTTATGTTTCTAAGATGCACTGCATGCAGGACATCGTCCGTATATTTCAAATTTATGTCCTGAAACATCGTAGTCCTTCAAGCTTTCCTGAAGTTCCTGCATCGGACACAATTCGATTTCTTTCGTTTTTCCACAATTCAAACAGATAAAGTGGTGATGATGGGAAGAATGGCCGCATGTAAATCGAAAATGCTTTTCCCCTTCCAACTCCGTCGCTTCAAAGATGCCTAATTCGACAAATAAGGAAAGATTCCGGTAAATCGTATCAAAGCTTAACCCTGGATAGTCTTTTTTCATATTCTCCAATACATCTTTTGCCGTTAAATATTTATCGCTGGAAGAGAAAAGCTGAAGCATTTCTTCCCTCTTTCCTGTATGTTTAAAACCTTTATCTTTTAATAATTGCATGGCAGTAGTTACGTTCAAAAAACATCACCCCATCTATCGATTTTTCCACTTATCAAACAAAATTGACAAGATGAGAATTAGCACAGCTATTATTACAATGGTCCCACCAGGAGCGAGATCAAGGTTGTATGATAAAAATAATCCGCCTATGACGGATACTTCACCGAACATTACCGAAAAAACAATCATCTGCTTAAAGCCCTTTGCGAAACGGAGACTGGCTGCTACAGGGAGCGTCATGAGCGAAGAAACCAGTAATATGCCAATGATTTTCATGGAAGCGGCAATGACCAATGCGACCATGACAATAAAAATAAAATGAATCGCTTTATAAGGTATTCCCGACGCTTTTGCATGCTCTTCATCAAATGATAACAGAAATAATTCTTTATACAATAGGGTGAGCATTAATGCAACGACTATCCCCACTGCCAATATGACATATAAGTCAGCCCGGCTGACGGCGCTGACACTGCCGAATAAATAACCATATAAATCCGTATTGAAACCATTTGCAATGGATATGAAAATGACACTAAGACCCATGCCGCCGGACATTATGATCGGGATTGCAAGCTCTTGGTAATGCTTGTACACCCCTCTTAATTTTTCAATGAATAATGAACCACCTACAGAAAACGCCATTCCTATATAAAGTGGATTCAATCCTGCTAGAGATAGAAAGCTCTTCTGAAGCAATAAACTAAACGCTATACCAGCAAGCGCTACATGACTGAGAGCATCGGAAATCATCGACATCCGCCTTACCACGACAAAAACGCCCACTAATGGCGCAATCGCTCCGATGATGATTCCGGTCAAGAATGCGTTCTGCAAAAATTCAAATTGCAATATCCCCGATATCATTGGGCTATCCTCCAAAACATATTAATGATTATGATTTAATAATTGGACCCCATGTCCATAAATGGATGAGAGCTCGCTTTCATTCAACTCATTATATTCACAGGCATCCCCGTGAAAATGAAGTTTTTTATTTAAGCAGGCGACATGTGTGACTTTATCCGTCACAGTACCAACATCATGGGTTACTAAAATCAGTGTTATTCCTAATTTTTTATTCAGCATCTCAAGCATTTCATAAAATTGGTGGACGTTCTTTGAATCAACGCCAACCGTGGGCTCATCCAATATCATCAATTCCGGCTCGCTGACCAGTGAACGGGCAATGAATACCCTCTGCTGCTGCCCTCCGGACAATTCTCCGATATTGCGGTTCTGATATTCAAGCATATCCACGGATTCCAAAGCTTTCTTCACCTTTTGCTTATCCTCTTTGACTGCAAACTTGAATAAACCGATTTTTTTGGTCAAACCGCTTTGAACCACTTCAAATACAGTGGCAGGGAATCCTGAGTTGAAGGAGTTCGCCTTTTGGGAAACGAACCCTACCTTTTGCCAATCTTTAAAGCGCCTTATGTCTTCCCCGAATATTTCAATTTTTCCCTTTTGGAGCTTGAACAGACCAAGCAGCAATTTCAAAAGGGTTGACTTACCGGATCCATTCGGCCCAACGATAGCTAAGAAGGCCCCTCTAGGAATTTCAAGCGAAACATGTTCCAGCACTAGATCTTTTGTATATTTGTAAGATATATCTTCTAATTTAATTATGGGGTTTACTACATTATCCAAAGAGATCACCTTTTTTTTAAGAATCATTACGATTAACAATCGTTAGTATAAATCAAAGAAGTCCAGATGTAAAGAATCCGGTCCCCTGAACAAGTGTCCATCCGCCCTGAACCATCAAAAAATGTTAGCTGAACCAAATTCCCGTAAATCAAACAAACTTTCATGTTCACATACGTCTGCTTCCTTCATATGTTTTAACAAAGGAGGAGATCGTTTGAAATTATTTGAAATGATGGTCAATCATAAAATCAACAGTATTCGCCCTGATGAACTGCTTTCCCTTGCTAAGCAGCATGGGGTTGCACTCACCCAAAAACAAGCACAGGATATCACTGCACTTCTAGCAGGTAAAAAAATCAACATTTTTGATATACGTCAAAGACAGAACGTACTGGGTCAAATTACAAAAGTTGCCGGAGCAGGCACAGCCAGGGAAATAGAATCCCTCTTTAACAACCTTACTTCCACCTTTTAAGCCTACTTTGAATGAGTATCCTTAAACTAAATGTAAAATGAAAGGACGATTCATCGAAATAAAGATGAATCGTCCCTTTCTATTATGATTATTGCTGAGATCCGATTTTTTCCAGTAAATCTTCTTCAAATTGATTATTCTTGAACATATCAATTTCAAATTTATAAGGGGCCTTTTTGTCTTTCTTGTCTTCCCCTACATAAGGTGTTTCCAGGATTTTTGGAACAGTGCTTAATTGCGGATGGTGGACAATATCATTCAACGCCTTAAAACCGATATGACCGAAGCCAATGTTTTCATGGCGGTCCTTACGCATGCCGCGTTCGTTTTTACTATCGTTTATATGAAGGACCTTGATGCGGTCAATACCGACCAATTTATCAAATTCATTCAGCACACCATCAAAATCCTCAATGATATTATATCCTGCATCGTGAGTATGGCAAGTATCGAAGCATACCGATAATTTTTCATTATGGGTCACACCATCAATAATCATCGCTAACTCCTCGAAAGACCGGCCACATTCAGTACCTTTACCCGCCATCGTTTCAAGGGCAATCTGAACTTTATCGTCGGCTGTCAGCACTTCATTCAAACCTTCGATGATTCTCTTTATTCCCATTTCACTGCCTGCACCAACATGCGCACCTGGATGAAGTACGATCTGCCTTGCACCTATCGCTTCGGTCCGATCGATTTCACTGCGTAAGAAGTTGACCCCCAGCTCGTATGTGGCTGGATTCGTGGTATTTCCTATATTGATGATATATGGGGCATGGACTACGATGTCGCTTATTCCATTCTCCTCCATATGCAGTCTTCCGGCTTCAATATTTAAATCCTCGATTTTTTTACGTCTTGTATTTTGAGGGGCCCCCGTATAGATCATGAATGTGTTGGAGCCATATGAAGCCGCTTCTTGACTCGCAGCAAGAAGCATATTTTTCCCGCTCATTGAAACATGCGATCCAATCTTCAGCATCTGATTACTCCCCTATTTCTTTCTCTGTATACGACGTTCGCGTTTTTTAAAGTTTTCCACATCGCGTTGAATTTTCTTTTTGTATCCTGGCTTGACTTTAGTTGGCTTCTTGACGTGCCTGCTCGCTTTAACATCGATATCAGATTTTTGTTTTTTACGGTTTTTCCGTTTATTACGTTCGTCGATATCAACCCAATCACCGTTTTGGATATCGGCATCACGGAATTCGATGCCCATTTTTTCAAGCCGGTTCAATGAATCTTCATCGGATGTATCATAAATGGTAGTGGCAATGCCGGAATATCCTGCACGAGCAGTCCTTCCCGTCCTATGGATGTAAAAATCCAAATCTGATGGCAATTCATAGTTTATGATATGGCTTACACCTTCAATATCGATTCCACGGGAAGCCAGATCAGTCGCAACGATGAATTGATACTCTAAATCTTTGATTTGCTTCATCATTTTTTTACGCTCACGAGGTGTTAAATCCCCATGAATACGACCGACATTCAACCCTTTTTCAATCAAGGAATTAGCCACATGATCCGCCATTTTTTTTGTGTTCGTGAAAACTATCGCCAAATAAGGATTATAACGAACAATGATGTCATGAAGTAACTGCTCCCTGTTACGGTGGCGAAGCGGTACCAGAACATGTTCAATTTTCGCAGCTGTCGCCTGCTTCGGATTCACTTGAACATACTTAGGATTCTCCATATATTTATTCAAAAACGGCTTCAATTTTTCAGGAATGGTTGCCGAGAAGACAAGCATTTGAATTTTTTCAGCCATACGTGATGCAAATAAATCGACATCTTCAAGGAATCCCATGTCTAGCATAAGGTCCGCTTCATCGACTACAAGCATTTTTGCTGTATACACTTGTAAGGCCTGAGCCTCAACCAAATCCTTGATCCGGCCTGGCGTTCCGATTACCAACTGTGGCTGTGTCTTCAATTTATCTATCATTCGTTGTTTATCAGTACCACCGATGAAACAGCGGACTTGAATCTGCTCATCCTCAGGGAAATGGTCAGCAATTTTCAAAGCTTCTTTGTAGATTTGGTTCGCTAACTCACGGGTTGGTGCGGAAATAATCGCTTGAACCTCATTTTTACCAGCATCAAGCCTGTTCATAATCGGCAGCAAATAGGAATGTGTCTTTCCTGTACCTGTCTGCGACTGGCCAATTAAGCTACTTCCCTTTAAAAGCGACGGAAGCACACGCTCTTGAATTTCCGTCGGCTTATCGAACCCTAAAGTACGAACTGCATCTAGAATGTAGCTTTTCAAATTAAATCGTTCAAATTGGTTTTGTTTCATCAAAAAACTCCTTTATCCTGTCAGTCATTAGACATGTCCTGTTATTATAATAAATTTTACATAAAAAGCGCAAGCGCCTGGGTAGCTCGTGAAGAAAATAGGGATTGTCCCATAAGGCGCTTTTTGCCTTGTGAGGGCAATCCTCTTTTTCACAGCGAGCTAGGCTCTGAAGCTGGATTTCATAAAAAGCGCAAGCGCCTGGGTAGCTCGTGAAGAAAATAGGGATTGTCCCATAAGGCGCTTTTTGCCTTGTGAGGGCAATCCTCTTTTTCACAGCGAGCTAGGCGCTGAAGCTGGATTTCATAAAAAGCGCAAGCGCCTGGGTAGCTCGTGAAGAAAATAGGGATTGTCCCATAAGGCGCTTTCTTGCCTTGTGAGGGCAATCCTCTTTTTCACAGCGAGCTAGGCGCTGAAGCTGGATTTCATAAAAAGCGCAAGCGCTGAGGCTAGTTCTCTTAAAATGGACTCTTGCAAATGAAAAGCCCCTGTCCTGGTCATAGCGTATCCCCCGCAGACATGGAGCTAAAAGACTACCGTTACCATCTTACCTTCTTTCCGGTCACTTCACAACAGCCCAGTCACTCTTTCCTCAAACCTTTTTTGTCGAGCTGCATAATTTATATAGAAGAATACACCAGCATATAATATCAGAGGAGGTGAAACCTATGTTCCCAGACAGAAATCGTCAACCCGGACCCGGTTTTCAGCCACCAAATGGTCGAAGGATGCAACAGCCGCCAATACCATTCAGGCAAACACCGCAAATCCCCAACCCTTATCAGCAGATGCGGCGGCCGATGGCACAAAACAGACCGCAGGGGCCTCAAGGTTTCCGGGGTCCTTTCACCACACCGCATCGGCAGGAAATGCCGCCAGCAAAGAAGGAAGGGCTATTGTCAAAGATACTCGGTAAGTCGAAACAAAGAACTGCTTCTCCCAACTTGTTTGCACCAGCTGCTCCCACTAACAAAAGTTCTTCAAGAAGCAGCGGAGGCGGCGGTATCTTAGAAACACTAAAAAACCCCGATTCCCTGAACAATATGCTCAACAACACGCAAAAGGTGTTGCAGGCAGCCGAACAATTCACCCCTATGGTGGAACAATATGGACCCGTAATTAAAAACTTGCCTTCCGTGTGGAAAGTTTTCCGGAACATATCATCAGCCGGTGAAACCGAGGACAAGAAAGCGCCAGTTGAAAGCGTGACTAATGTTGAGGCACAAAAAAATAATGAGGTAAAAACGGATTCGAAGGAAAAAGCAAAAGCTAAAGAAGATAAAGAAGATAAACCCATTTCCCAGGTTCGTACCAAAACCAAAAAGGAAAGGACATCAGGTCCCAAGCTTTATATTTAACGTTTTTAAAATTTTTTCAGGAACTGGCTTTATGCAAATAGGATGTTTTGTAATATCATCTATGGTCTTATATAATAGAAAGGTATAAAAGTGAGAGTTTTTTGCCTTGAGGAGGACACATAGATGAAAGTGATTAAAATTTCCCCGCGCGGCTATTGTTATGGCGTTGTCGATGCCATGGTCATCGCCCGAAATGCGGCTTTAGATAAAACCTTGCCACGCCCCATTTACATTTTGGGAATGATTGTGCATAACAAACATGTAACGGATGCGTTTGAGGAAGAAGGCATCATCACGTTGGACGGCAGCAACCGTCACGATATCATCGAAAAGGTCGACAGCGGAACCGTCATCTTTACTGCTCACGGCGTTTCCCCTGAGATTAGGAAGATTGCTGAGAAAAAAGGGCTTGTCACGCTAGATGCAACCTGTCCCGATGTTACCGCAACCCATGACTTAATACGGGAAAAAGAAGCGGAAGGCTATCAAATTATTTATATTGGCAAGAAAGGCCATCCGGAACCGGAGGGTGCAGTCGGAGTTGCTCCCGATGTCGTTCACCTCGTTCAAAAGGATGAAGACGTCGAAGCCTTGACATTGAATAGTGATAAGATCATTGTGACAAATCAAACAACGATGAGCCAATGGGATGTTTTGGATATCATGGATAAGGTTAAGGAAAAATTCCCACATGCCGAAGTCCATAAGGAAATTTGTTTAGCGACACAGGTACGCCAAGAAGCGGTTGCCAAGCAGGCTGGCGAAGCTGATGTTTTAATTGTCGTCGGTGATCCCAAGAGTAATAATTCAAACCGCCTTGCACAAGTATCCGAGGAAATTGCCAGCACGACAGCTTATCGAATCGCTGACATTTCCGAGCTGAACCTTGAATGGCTAAAAGATGCAGAAACGGTTGCCGTCACTTCCGGGGCATCTACACCCACTCCGATCACAAAGGAAGTTATAGCATTTCTAGAGCAATATGAAGCAAATGATGAAACGACCTGGAATACCGAAAAGAAAACGCCATTGCATAAAATTTTACCTAAGATTAAAGTGAAAAAATGATTATGCACAAAAAAGGCAGCCGAGTCGGCTGCCTTTTTTCGTCTTTTAAATGAATCGGAAAGGGTCTGTATTCACCCGAGATGGAATGAATTCCACATCGTAGTTCTTTTCGTGACACATTTCTTCAAGGATTCGTGCAACGCCTTTTTTCATCACCTTTTCAACATTGTGGCCTGGGTCCACAATGTTCAAACCAATCATCATAGCGTCATGGGCTGTATGGTAATACATATCACCTGTAACATATACATCCGCACCCTTGAATTTAGCAGTCGTAAAGTATTTATTGCCGTCTCCGCCCAACACGGCCACTTTTTTTATCGGGTTTTGCAAATCTCCAACGACGCGCACCTTTTCAACATCAAGGGTCTGCTTCACATGTTCGGAAAATTGTTCAAGTGTCATTTCTTCAGCAAGCACGCCTATCTTTCCTAATCCAAGTGACTCCCCTTCATTTTCCAGTTTATAAATATCGTACGCAACTTCCTCATATGGGTGGGCTTTAATCATTGCAGAAAGCACTTTCTTCTCGATACTTTCCGGGAATATCGTTTCAACCCTCATTTCAGCTACTGCTTCAAGCTTTCCTTGGGAGCCAATTTCCGGTTCACTGCCTTCACCTGGCACGAAGCGTCCTGTACCTTCCACCGAAAACGAACACTGGCTGTAATTCCCAATTGATCCGGCCCCTGCCTTACCTAAGGCTTCCCTCACCTTTTGTTCGTCGGTCTTTGGAACATATACGACCAATTTCTTTAGAGCTGTCTCGTAAGTTGGAATCAATACCTCTGTATCCTGCAATTGTAGCGCTTCGGCAAGTAAATCATTCACTCCGCCCTTAGCGACATCCAAATTGGTATGTGCAGCATAAACAGCGATATCATGTTTGATCAGCTTTTCGATGATGCGGCCTCCAGCTGCGTTTGTATCGATCTTTTTCAATGGCCGGTAAATAAGCGGATGGTGGGCGATGATCAATTCCACCCCATGTTCTATCGCTTCGTCTACAACCTCTTCCAGCACATCAAGGGCAATCATCACTTTGGTAACCGGCTTATTGAGCTGTCCGACATGCAAACCGATTGGATCTCCCTCCATTGCATATTGCTTTGGGGAGAATTGTTCAAACATTTCAATGATTTTGTGACCATTTACGATCTTCAACCTTTAAGCACCTCCTCAATTACGGAAATTTGGGATATTAATTCATTGCGCTTGGTTTCAAGTCCGCTTCGTCCGCTTTCATCCAATTGTTCGATGATTCTTTCCAAATGTTTTTTCTCAAGCTGCCATTTTTTTATGAAAATGTCACTGAATTGCTCTCTTAAATATGGTCCGAATATGAGACCTGTTTGCCTGTTTACATGATAAGGGCGAAGCGGTTCCCCTTTTTCAGCAATCAAGATTTCATAAATTTTCCCATCTTCCTCAAGGATTTCCTCTCCGCTAAGTTCCCAGCCGTTATCGATTAGCCAACTGCGAACATTCGCTGCACCGACATTAGGCTGAAGGATAAGCCTTTCCGCCTTGCCGAGTTTCCCTTTTCCGCTTTCCAATATACTTGATATTAAAGTCCCTCCCATGCCTGCAATCGTAATGCATGTCGCTTCATCGGGATTCAATACTTCAAGCCCGTTTCCTTTACGGACCTCTATCTTGTCTCCAAGTCCCGTTATAGCCACTTGCTTGCGGGCTGACTGATAAGGCCCTTCTACTACCTCACCTGCTATAGCGCTGTCACACAGGCCGTTACTCACCGCATAGCACGGTAAGTATGCATGGTCGGAACCTATATCTGCAAGGATGCTTCCTTTTGGTATATGTATGGCAACACGTTCTAATCTCATCGATAGTTTTTCATGATTCATATTTATCAACTCTCTTAATTCAAATAATGTCTTACATTTAATTAGTTTCCCATTAAATTATAACAAGTTCAATCGAAAAATTACAGGAAGGAGAAATAGGGCCCTCTCCATCACTGGATAAAGGGAACCTTCCTTTTTCGGAATAAAATAAAAACTGACCCAAAAAGGTCGCCTTCAAACGATCTCCTGAGTCAGTTTCATGAATTACTTCAGTCCATGAATATATTTGGCCATGGCATCAATGTTCTGTTCTTCGACTAAACCTGATGGCATTGCACCCCGTCCATTAGTGATCACGTTTTTAACCTCGTCAACCGACAGGCGATCGCCAACTCCTTTTAGAGCAGGTCCGACGCCGCCTTGATAGGCGTTACCATGACAAGAGATACAGTTTTGCTTATAGATGTCCTCAGGTGATGCAGACGCACTTTCTTTTTCTTCTGTCTTTTCGCCGCCCTTTTTTTCCTTAGCAAGATCTTTGGCATCACCCAAACCTTTAAACGAAAGTAAAAACATAAGTCCAATACCAAAAACCATGATAATAATAAAAGGCATTACTGGATTGCGCATAGTATTTCCTCCCCTATGTAGAACCTAAACTTACCATATTTAATATTATATACAAACAACTATATATTATTTTACTTGAAAAGAGTTTCAAGTAAAAGCCCAAAAATAGAAGATATTATATAATTTCTTAAAATTGTCAAAAACTTATGTATATTTCCAAACATTTTCATTTCTTCTTACATATATTTCATAATACCCTAAATTCACCATTTAAAACCGGTAAAATGTCTTTGAATTATATTATTAAAAAGTAAGCAATGACTATAGCCCCTAGGCTTCTCGCTATGGAGAAATGGAGCAGCTTCAGTTTTTTGCCCATTAAAATCCAGAGTCCGCAATTTATGAACAAGAAAACATAAAGGATACTCGCTTTGCCGGGTGCCATGAATTCTGCCAAACTGATTGTTAATAAAAGCAGTGATAACGCCAGCCCCATCAACGCCATCTGAAAAATTATTTTCCTGCCGATAAAGCGGCGGACCGCCAGTCCAAAGGCAATGATAGAAATTGTTGTCACAAGCATTTGCATTCTTATGGGTATTTCAGTAAAATAATTCAAAAATACAATAAATGCAAAAAGGGCTCCAATCAACAGTCCTGAAAGAATGTCTTTCTTATCACTCCAGGTTTTATTCAAATTTGCAGGCGGTAGTTCGCCTTGACAGTATAATGCAAGCAGGTAATCACAATATTGCTCCGGAAGCATACGACTTTCCTTCCAGGAGTTTATTTCTTGAATGATGATTTTCTTTCTCATCTCATCCATGAATTTCACATCCTCATGCCGGTCATTTCTTTTTAACAGCTTTTTGCCGCTCTTTTAGGTTGTGGAAACTCAGTTATCGAGTTAAACCCATCTCCATTATATAGATAACTGGTTAAATTTTGTTCTTACAAGGAATTTTTTACATCCAATTTCAAAAAAAAAAGCCGCTCCCGAACGCTGGGCATTCAAAGAGGGCTCTGTAAAGGGCAAAATATATTTTATTCCAAGAAATCTTTCAAGCGTTTGCTGCGGCTTGGATGTCTCAGTTTTCGTAACGCCTTCGCTTCGATTTGACGGATACGCTCGCGGGTGACCCCAAACACCTTACCTACCTCTTCAAGTGTCCGAGTGCGTCCATCATCAAGTCCAAAGCGGAGTCTCAAGACGTTCTCCTCACGGTCAGTAAGTGTATCCAATACGTCTTCAAGCTGTTCTTTCAAAAGTTCATATGCTGCATGTTCTGATGGGGAAGTAGCATCCTGATCTTCAATGAAATCACCTAAATGGGAATCGTCTTCTTCACCTATTGGCGTTTCCAGGGAAACCGGCTCCTGAGCTATTTTCAAGATTTCACGTACTTTTTCAGGAGTTAAGTCCATATCTTCTGCAATCTCTTCCGGAGAAGGTTCACGCCCTAAATCCTGAAGAAGCTGTCGTTGGACACGGATCAATTTATTGATGGTTTCAACCATATGCACCGGTATCCGGATCGTTCTTGCTTGGTCGGCAATGGCACGGGTTATGGCTTGGCGAATCCACCATGTTGCATACGTACTGAATTTGAATCCCTTGCGGTAATCAAATTTTTCTACTGCTTTGATAAGTCCCATATTACCTTCCTGAATCAAATCAAGGAAAAGCATGCCGCGTCCGACATAGCGCTTGGCAATACTGACAACAAGACGAAGGTTAGCTTCAGCCAATCGGCGTTTCGCTTCTTCATCTCCATCCTCAATTCGCGTCGCCAGAGAAATTTCCTCTTCTGCCGATAAAAGGTCGACCCGTCCGATTTCCTTTAAGTACATACGGACTGGATCATTAATTTTAACGCCAGGAGGAACACTTAAATCATTTAAGTCAAACTCCTCTTCTTTTGCAAGTTTCTTCTCATCAGGATCATCTTCATCTTCGTCTTCCTCACCATCCGTGAGTATCTCGACGCCGTTTTCTGCTAACACCTCATAGAACTCATCCATTTGATCGGAATCTAACTCAAAACCGCCAATCATTTCAGCGATTTTTTCTAAAGTCAAAGAGCCTCGTTTTTTACCTAGCTCTATTAATTTTTCTTTAACCTGTTCAAGGCTAAATTCATTATCAACTTGTTTGGAACGTGCTGGTTTTTCAGCCATTAGTTCCCCTCCTTCCAGGACTTACACCTAAACGACTACAACATTTTACGCAATTTAATGATTTCCATGGCAATTTGTGCAGCAGCGACATAATCACTCCGTCTAACTGCATCTTTTTCTTCAACTTGTTTTTCTTTTATCTTTAACAACTTTTCATATTTCAACACTTGATTTATACAATCGGTCAGTTCTTTATCGGTAACTTCCTCATTCACTGACATCATTTCTATTTCCGAAACGATCCTTCTCAAGTTTGGATCCGGTAAATAAGTAAGGAAAAAGCTTGTATCCGGTTCGTGTCCATCTTCATAGAACGCATATAAATAGGTGATGATTGCCTGATGTTCGTCTACATGAAAGACCGTTTGCCCAAGCAGCTGCTGAATTTTAAAAGTCATATCCCTGCTTTTTAGCATATGGGCAATCAACTTCGTTTCAGCATTATGATGAGCAGGCTTTAACTTATGCTCATATTGCAGGGCCATTTTCTTTTGGGCTGCAGGCTGCGGCAGTGCCCCCTTCTTGCGTTCCGTAAAGAACACCTGTCGCTGCTGCTGTTCCAGCGCATCCAATGATAGGGAAAATTCAGAGGATAACTGCCGGAGATAATGATCCCTCTCCACTGCATTGGGCAATCGCGAAATTTCTTTAAGGACTTCTTCGATATATTGAATTCGATCTCCTTCATTATTTACATTTTTCCCTCGACGCAAATAATGCATTTTGAATGCCATGTAGGTTAAACTGTCCCCTATTACTTCAGAAACAAAGCTTTTTTCACCGAATTCCTTTATGTAGTCATCGGGGTCCAAGTTATCAGGCATGTGAGCGACTTTCACGGAAAAGTCATGGTCCTGTAGCATATTAACTGCACGATTGGCTGCGTTCAATCCCGCAGAGTCCGAATCGTAGCAAATAAGTATCTGGTCAGTATTTCTTTTTAAAAGCTGGATATGCTGTTCCGTCAGGGCAGTCCCCATTGTAGCGACTGAATTTTCTACACCTGCACGAACAGCTGAAATACAATCGGCAAAGCCTTCAAAAATGACTACTTGTTCTTTCTTTCGTATGTGCGGTCTTGCATGATGGAAATTATATAAAGTTTTACTTTTATTAAAGATTGGCGTTTCAGGACTATTCAAATATTTGGGCTCATCGTCCCCCATCGCTCTCCCTGAAAACGCAATCGTATTTCCTTGATGATCCATAATTGGAAACATGACTCTATTTCTGAAACGGTCAAAATATGACTCGTCTTTTTCCCTGTAAATAATAAGCCCTGCCTGCTCCATGTATTCTGCTGGAAACCCACGTTTTAAAAGAAACTTGGATACGAAGTCCCATGAATCCAAAGAGTAGCCAATTTGGAACTTTTCTATCGTCTCTTCAGTGAACCCTCGTTTAAGTAAATATTCGAGAGCATCCTGGCCCTCCTTCGTGTTAACGAGGAGATGATGATAAAACTTTCGCAGCAGGTCATGGGCTTCAACCATTTGCTGAGAGCCTGCAGGCATGTTAGAACGCTTGGAATCCTTATTAATTTCAACATCCAAAGGAACATTTCCTTTTTCAGCTAAAACTTTTGCAGACTCCACAAAGTTGTAGCCTTCTATATCCATTAAGAAGGTAAAAATATTCCCGCCTGCCCCACAACCAAAACAGTGAAAGATTTGCTTTTCCGCTGAAACGGAAAACGAGGGCGAGTTTTCACCATGAAAAGGACAAAGGCCAAAATAATTGCGCCCTTGCTTCTTCAGCTGGACATACTCACCAATTAAATCAACAATGTCAACAGCTTCGCGAATTTGGTTAATTTTTTCATCTTCTATACGGCCATTTATCATTTTTCCACCTTGCAATACTGGTGATAGTTTCTAATTCGATACTGTTTCCTAATTCCCTGCAAAGTTCGACAAAGTTTTCAAAAGTTTATTTGTAAAACATGTACGGTCTTCCTTTGTGAATGCTTTCGGCCCTTTCGTATGTTTACCCTGCCTGCGGAGTTTCGCCGACTGATAACGCATATCCAATAGCATGAAAATATTCTCTTCGGTGTATTCTTTTCCCCTAGGCGAAAGAACATAAACGCTTTTAGGAAGCAAGGTCCCAGCCAAACCAATATCTGCAGTAACGACAATATCACCCTTTTTTACTGAGTTTACTATATAAAGATCTGCCGCTTCTTTGTCTGCATCGACATATACCCATTTACCTTCAGGGTTATTCATCATATTTTTATATGATGCAACAAAACAGACTTCAACATCGTGCAATCCTGCACAATGAAGGATCTCGTCTTTCACCGGGCATGCATCGGCATCGACGTGTATGGTAGGTTTATTATTCATACCTTCTAATTCTACATCTTTCTGCATAATCCTTTTTCTCCCCTAAACTTTATGAAGATATAGTGAATTTTCAGCATTGGTTCATAGAGTTCCCTCTAAAGAAGCCAACATTTATTCTTCAAGGAATACCAGCCTTCTTAAGTGAAAGCGCCACTTTTCCCTTGAATAAGGCCCACCCATTTTGAATTATACGGAACATGTCGAATTATTTTTATGATAAAAACCTTGACATCTCATTAACCTTTAGTTTATTCCTTATTAATTAAGTCTAAACCTTAAGATTACTTTTTTCTCACAATTTTTTATTATAGTCTATTTGATTAGAAGATGCCAACATTTAAATTCCGATTTTATTTTCATGCAAATCAATGAATTTGCATTTGGAAAAGAAGAGGAATTATATGTATTTATTTTCAATTCATTCTTGATATTCCCTTTATTGACCTTGGCATTAAAATGTGAGCTGACACTTAAAGTGTCAAGCTCACATTTTGGTTTGCCTTGATTATATGGATCAACGATTTTTGTTTTGAAGGATATTGATGATCAAATTGGCTGTTTCTTCAACAGCTTTATTGGTTACATCAATAATTGGACAGTTCAGCCTTGATATGATTTTATCAAAGTATGTCAATTCTTCTTTTATTCGCTCCACATTTGCGTAAATCGCATGATCATTGAGCCCGAGTGACTTTAATCGTTCTTTGCGAATATGGTTCAGCTTTTCCGGACTGATCTTTAAACCAATGCATTTTTCAGGCGGCACCAAAAACAGCTCTTCTGGGGGTTCCACCTCAGGCACTAAAGGTACATTCGCCACTTTATAGCGTTTGTGGGCTAAATACTGTGATAACGGTGTTTTTGAAGTGCGTGAAACACCTACAAGGACGATATCAGCACGTAAAATGCCTCGGGGATCACGTCCATCATCATATTTCACTGCAAATTCAATGGCTTCCACACGCTTGAAATAATCATCATCCAGCTTTCTTACAAGACCAGGTTCATTAAGAGGCCCTTTTGGTGCCCTTTCCTGAAGGATGTCCATAAGCGGCCCTAAAATGTCATAAGCAGACAGGTTTTCTTTTTCGACCTGTGCTTTCATATACGCTCTAATAGCTGGCTTCACAAGGGTATAAGCAATGATCGCCCCATCTAATTTAGCCAGTGAAATCACTTCATCCACGTTTTGTTCATCTTCAATGTACGGAATTCGCTTTATGGAAAAAGCAGATCCCGAGAACTGGCTTGCAGCTGCTTTTGTAACCAATTCCGCTGTTTCCCCTACTGAATCCGATACAACATATATAATAGAACCGTTCATATTCTCCGTCATTCCTTTTGCAAGCCCCCTAATAGCCTTCATCAGCCAAAGCTACGAATGCTTTCGTAATATTGGTTTTTGTAATTCTTCCAATTACTTCATAGCCTTTTTCTGTGTCTTTGACGACCGGTAATGAGTCGATTTGCTTATCAATCAATTTTTTGGCAACATCAATCAAAAGGTCTTCTTTTGAACACATTGTAATATTGGGCATCCTAGTCATGATGATATTGACTGGAATGGAGTTAAGCTCTTGTTTCCCAATACTCGCACGCAACAAGTCTTTCCTTGATAAGACACCAACAAGCAATGCATGCTTATCGACAACGAACATTGTCCCGACATCTTCTAAAAACATCATGACGATCGCATCATATACGGAAATGCCCTCGTCAACAACGACCGGGATCGATTGGTAGTCTCGTACATAAAGATGGTTAAGGCTGTCGGTCAAAAGCTGTGTTCCTGACCTGCCTGTATAGAAATACCCGACCCGCGGCCTGGCATCAAGAAAACCTGCCATCGTCAATATGGCTAGATCTGGACGAAGAGTCGCCCTAGTAAGGTTCAATCTATCGGCAATATGCTCTCCAGTAATCGGTCCGTTTTCTTTTACAATTTGTAAAATCTGTTCCTGACGCTTATTCAGTTGGATTATAATCACCACCCCACTGCTTTCGCAGAGTAAAGTAACAAAAGTCATTCATTTAATAATTATATACTAAATTATTTAATAAGGGCATGTTTGTCCTATTTATTGACCATTTATCTTTTTATAGAAATCGGAAACCCTTGTTTAAAGTGTTTCCGATTTCCATACACCCTTTCAATTATGTAAGGATGATTTTATTCATGGCAGCAAAACCTGCAACCAAATCACTGATTTCCTTCATAAGAGATAAACGGTTACTGCGGATTGCTTCATCGTCTGCCATGACCATTGTATTCTCGAAATATGATTCTATTTCCGATTGGAGCGAAACAAGCTGTTCAAACCGCTCATTCTCATCTTTAGATTCAGTATAACGAATTGCTATATTTTGATATTTTTCGTATAGCGCTTTTTCTTGATCATTTTCAAAGAAAGTTGGATCGACTGTCACTTTATTGTCACATTTCACGGCAATGTTCATGACGCGGCTTAAAGCTTCCAGACTTTCTTTAAATCCTGCTTCGTCTTTTTTCGCATCCAAGACGTGTGCACGTTCCACGATGGAGTGGATATAACCGATCTCATTGACCAGAACTGCGTCAATCAAATCGTAACGGATTTGCTGTTCTTGCAGCAGGTGTTTGACACGCGCTTTAAAGAATGTGAACATATCAGATTTAACATCCTCAAGATCACGTTTTAAGATACCTTTTGATTCTAGACCTTTAAGACCTATAACAATAAGCTCCTCTAAAGAGATATTCCATTTCTTCTCCGCTAGAATTTGGACGACACCGCTCGCCTGCCTTCTTAGTGCGTATGGATCCTGGGAACCTGTCGGAATGACGCCAATAGCGAAGAATGAAGACAAAGTATCAATTTTTTCAGCTAAACTAACAACCGCTCCAATGACAGAAGGCGGAACATTGTCATCCGCATGCCTCGGCATATAGTGTTCATTGATAGCTGCGGCCACTTCCTTGGTTTCTCCTTTTAGGAGTGCATATTTCTCACCCATATACCCTTGCAATTCAGGGAATTCATAAACCATATGGCTCACCAAATCGAACTTGGCAATTTCCGCTGCACGAAGGGCCATTTCTTTTTCCGCCTTTAAATTCAAGGCATCCGCAAGGACTCCGGTAACTGCAGTTACTCTGGCAGTTTTCTCGGCCAATGTACCAATTTCTTCATGATAAACGATGCTGTCCAGCTTTTTCAAAGCAGCTGAAATCTCTTTTTTCTGATCTTCTTTATAGAAGAATGCTGCATCCGATAGGCGTGCACGCAATACTTTTTCATTTCCTTTAGAAACCTTATCCAAATGGCGATCATCACCATTACGCACGGTTACAAAGAAAGCAAGTAGCTTGCCGTCCTGATCTTTGACAGGGAAATAACGTTGGTGCTCCTTCATTGAAGTGATCAGGACCTCTGGAGGAAGCTCAAGGAATTCTTCTTCGAAGTGTCCAAATAACACCGTTGGATACTCCACCAAATTATTGACTTCTTCAAGCAGTTCTTCATCGACTGGGATGATCCAGCCCTTTTCCTGCTCTAGCCCTTTAATCTGATCTAGAATAACTTGTCTGCGTTTATCCGGATCCGCCATTACAAATTGTTCTTTTAACGTTTCTTCGTACCGTGCCGGCTGCTCGATGATTGCGCTATCGCCCAAGAAACGATGTCCCTTTGTTTCACGGGCCGTCTCGACACCAGCGATGCTAAATGGCACCACTTCATTTCCGAATAAGGCAATCAGCCATTTAATCGGACGGACGAAGCGGAGCTCTTGATTGGCCCAACGCATGTTTTTCGGGAACGTCATGCCGCTGATGATTTCAGCAAGCTCAGATAACAGCTGTACAGTCGGCTGTCCTTTTATGAATTTATTCACATGGGCATATTCCACACCCTTGAGTTCTTTAAAATAAATATCCTCTGAAGTCATGCCTTGGCCCCTGACAAATCCCAATGCGGCTTTAGACCAATTGCCTTCGCTGTCCAAAGCTATTTTCTTAGCCGGTCCTTTTGCTTCTTCTTCAATATCCTTTTGTGATTCTTCCACGTCTTTCACCAATATGGCCAAACGTCTTGGTGTGGAAAACGCTTCAACTTCTCCGAATTCAATCGCTTTTTCCATTAGCCATTTCTGCACTTTATCTGACAGCTGTTTCATGGATGCTGTCACAAAACGTGCTGGCAGCTCTTCCAATCCAATTTCCAATAACAAATCACGCTTGCTCATTTGTATTCTCCCCTTTCACTTTCAGAATCGGGAAGCCTAATTTTTCCCGCTCTTCATAGAAGGTTTTAGCGACCTTACGCGCTAGGTTACGGCAGCGGGCAATATATCCCGTTCTTTCCGTCACCGAGATGGCACCTTTGGCATCCAAAAGGTTAAACGTATGTGAACATTTCAAAACATAATCATAGGCAGGATGCACAAGCCCTTCTTCCATTTGGCGATGCGCTTCCTTTTCATACATCGTGAAAAGTTGAAACAGCATATCTAGGTCGGATGTTTCAAACGTATATTTTGAATGTTCGTATTCCGGCTGTCCAAATATATCCCGGACCGTGAATCCTTCTGTCCATTCCAGGTCAAATACGTTTTCCTTATCTTGAATGTAAGAGGCGAGACGTTCGATCCCGTATGTAATCTCCAC
This sequence comes from Peribacillus sp. YIM B13481, assembly GCF_042787985.1. NCBI lineage: Bacteria > Bacillati > Bacillota > Bacilli > Caryophanales > Bacillaceae > Peribacillus > Peribacillus sp. YIM B13481. Next base: position 56,830 of record NZ_JBHZPE010000003.1, on the reverse strand, counting down.
GGAAACCGGCTTACATTCAAGGCCGCCCACTTGTTGGAAATATGTAAATTGCGTGATTTCCATTCCATCAAGCCATACTTCCCAACCGAGACCAGCACACCCTAGTGATGGGTTTTCCCAATTGTCCTCCACAAAACGAATATCATGCTCTAGCGGATTAATCCCTAAAGCGCGCAATGAATCCAAATATAAATCTTGGATATTGTCAGGCGACGGCTTCATGATCACTTGGAACTGATGATGCTGATACAGTCGATTAGGGTTCTCGCCATAACGACCGTCAGCCGGACGGCGGGATGGCTCCACGTAAGCAACACTCCAAGGCTCAGGTCCAATGGCTCTCAGGAATGTGTATGGGCTCATCGTTCCTGCCCCTTTTTCTACATCATAAGCATTCATTAATATGCAGCCTTGTTCAGACCAATGCTTTTGTAACGTTAAAATCATATTTTGAATATTCATCGTACACCTCCAGGTTATTTAAACGGCTCTTTAAAAATTAAGGATCGGAATCCTTTAACAGGCAAACAAAAAACTCCCGTCCCTATGCGAAATGCATAGGGACGAGAGTATACCCGCGGTTCCACCCTAATTGCCGTTTATAAAACGGCCTCTTTTCAAAGCAACATGCTCCGGAAACGCCCTTCCCTGTAAATCCATATCCCGGCTTCCACCGTCCCGGGTTCGCTTTTTATGGAGAATGACAGATACTCTTTTCCATCAACGCAATCTTCTTATTTTGATGATTAGAATTTTATACAAACTAGCATGGAATGTCAATAGGGTAGATCTTAAAACATATCTTTCATCGTATCAATCTGTTTTAGGAACTTTTTTGATTTCAAATGGAGACCGGAATATTCCTCATAATAAGCATCTATTATTTTTTGGATTTCCTTTTTCGTTTCAGGCTTGACGGAAATGTTTCCTAGCCTTGATAAATCGAAATAATAAAATATCCTCAGCAATTTGACGGCTGCAGGTGAAATTTTAAAATGATAGGGATCCTTCCCGAGACAGCGATGACAAATAAAGCCCGCTTCCCGAAGCGAGAAGGCGAATTCCCCTTCCGTTTCGCCACAAACAGCACATTGATTCAGCACTGGGTTAATCCCATTGACGGGCAGCATCTTCATTTCAAAAATGAATTTCAAAACCTCTGCGTCATATTCTTCGTTTATGTAATGCAAGGTTTGCAAAAGCAATTCATACAAATATGGATTCGGTTTTTTATCATCGACGCTTTTATCAAGCAACTCAACAATATAAGAAGCATAAGCAGTCGCAAAAAGATCCTCCCGTATGTAACGGAGTGAATCGACCATTTCGCCTTGCTGAAGACTTCCGAGTCCGGTTGAAGTGGTTACAAGGAAATACCCGGAGCAAAAAAGCTGTGTGACGGCAGCAAGCCTGCTATTAGGTTTACTGGCTCCTCTAGCCATAACACCAATTTTTCCTAGCTCTCGGGTATATATAGTAATGATTTTGTTATTTTCTCCATATGCAGTTCGCCTTATGACAATGCCCTCACATTTTTGGAGCATACCAAGACACCACCCATGTTCGCCAAGACTAACCTATGAAACAGGAAAATCAATTTCTGCTAGCTCATCTTTCAATACCAAGGGTCTTTCCTGTCTTTCGACTTCTATCTCCTTAAAAAGCAAATAGGTGTCCACATTACCTGTTTCACTAAATAATTCCCAGGTAAAATCCAACATATAAAGCCCACCTTTCATTTTTAACTAGCAATATGAATATCCGACCATATGATTAGCTTGACCGTTTTCCAAACTTTCATGACTCGTAAATTTTGTTAATTAATACTCGCTCTCATTGAAACCATAATCGCGAAGCTGGCTGGCTTTGTTACGCCAATCCTTCTGTACCTTTACCCAAAGTTCCAAGAAAACTTTCGAGCCCAATAAGTTTTCGATGTCCACTCTGGCACGGCTACCGACTTCTTTAAGCATTTTCCCTTGCTTTCCGATGACGATGCCTTTTTGTGAATCACGCTCGACAACGATCGTCGCCATGACATTAATGGTATCACTGTTATCCATTTTTTTAATTGAATCGATGACAACAGCCACTGAATGCGGAATTTCCTCACGCGTCAGGTGCAATACCTTCTCGCGGACCAATTCGGAAATGATAAAACGTTCCGGATGGTCGGTCACTTGGTCAGCTGGATAAAACTGGGGACCTTCAGGTAGGTGTTCCTTGATTTGTTCAAGCAATGTATCGACGTTATTTCCTTCAAGTGCAGAAATCGGAACGACTGCCGCAAAAGGGTAAAGCTGTTGGTATTTTTCAATGATTGGAAGTAAATCATCTGGATGCATCGCATCTATTTTGTTTACAACCAGGAAAACAGGAGTTTTTACGGTTTGAAGTTTTTCGATGATAAACTCGTCACCGCGTCCGTATCCTTCAGTCGCATTGATCATGAAGAGAATCAAATCGACTTCTTTCAATGTATTCGTTGCCACTTTCATCATGAAATCCCCAAGCTTATGCTTTGGTTTATGAATGCCGGGTGTATCAATGAAAATCATTTGTGAATCGTTTTGCGTAAGTACGCCTTGAACCTTATTTCTTGTAGTTTGGGGTTTATCACTCATAATCGCGATCTTTTGACCGATGACCCGATTCAGAAATGTACTCTTTCCAACATTAGGTCGTCCAATTATCGAAATGAAACCTGATTTGTAACCTTTTACTTGTGTATCATCAAATAATTTATCCATTTAAATCCTCCGGTGAAAAAGCTCCTGGAAGCAATTCCTGTACTGTTAGTTCTTTTATATCCCCATTTAAGTTGGTCAAAACAACCGGCATATCCTGGTCGCACAGTTCTGAAATAACCTGCCTGCACGCCCCGCATGGAGAAACAGGACCATCGGTATCTGCCACGACTGCAAGTTTAGTGAACTTTTTATCGTTATGGGCATAAGCGCTGAATAAAGCGGTCCTTTCGGCACAATTACACATGCTGTACGCAGCATTTTCTATATTACAACCATGATAGACCTTCCCATCAGTGGTCAAAAGGGCTGCCCCCACTTTAAATTTGGAATAAGGTACATAAGCTTTTTCTCTAGCTTTTTTAGCTTCCTCAATCAATTCATTCGTATTCAATTCACATCTTCCTTTCAAATTGAGTACCATTTGGCAACCTACAGGCCAAACTTAGGCAAAAAGATAATCAATCCAACTATTATGGAGAATATAGCATATATGAATACTGCGCCGGCTGCAATATCTTTTGCCTGCTTGGCAAGGGGATGGATTTGATCCGTCACCAGATCAACTACCCTTTCAATCGCTGAATTAACGAGCTCTAACGTAATCGTACCGGCTATGGCCGCCAAAATGAAAAGCCATTCCATCCCATTCAATGAGAAATACCAGCCAAAGAAAACGATGATTGCCGTTAACGCGAAATGAATCTTAATGTTGCGTTCCGTTCGAACAGCCTCCAAAATTCCCTGACAGGCAAAAGAGAAACTTTTTAATAATGGATACCTTTTTTTACCCTTCTCTTGAAAGTCCATATTCTTCCAAGATCTCCTTTTGTTTCGTAAACATCTCTTTTTCATCTTCTTCATTCATGTGGTCGAAACCTAATAAATGAAGAAAGCCATGCAGTGCTAAAAATCCAAGTTCACGATCGAAAGAATGCCCATATTCTTCAGCCTGCTCTTTCGTGCGTTCAATGGAAATGATGATATCGCCTAATATGCGGGGCATTTCCCCCCCGACAATTTCCACTTCATCTTCCCCCATTTCTTCAAGTGCAAAAGAAATGACATCGGTTACTGAATCTTTATGACGATATTCTTTATTGATTTCCCGAATTCTCTCATTGTCTACAAATGTAACTGATAGCTCGGTATCTTTTTCAATGTTTTCTTTTTTAGCCGCAAATTGCAGAATGCTTTCAACAAGTCGCTGAGCTTCTTCCGTTACTTCGTTCGTTTCATCCATTAAATCGATAGCTAAAATCATTCTTTCACCTTCTGTCCTAATTTATCCGCCTCCGGATATTCAATCCTGGAGTGGAAGATACCATTAAGCGATTCACATAAGGAATGCTTCACGATACTCAATTCTCTCATAGTAATGTCACATTCATCAAATTGACCATCTTGAATCCTGTCCTGAATGATGAAACTTACCAGTTCTTCAATTTTCTCTGGGGTTGGGTGCTGCATCGATCTGACTGCAGCTTCCACACTATCGGCAATGCCTATGACAGCTACTTCCTTCATTATCGCCCTCGGCCCGGGATACCGGTAAGCCGATTCCAGTGTGGCATCATCCTGTTTTTTTGCCTTATGGTAGAAAAATTTCAATAAAGTTGTCCCATGATGCTGCTCTGCAATATCCACTATCTCTTTCGGGAATTTGTGGCTTCGCAGCATCTCACCGCCATCTACGGCATGAGCGATGATGATATCCCTGCTCGTTTCAGGCGGCAGCCGATCATGCGGGTTCTCCACGTTCATCTGATTTTCGATGAAGAAGTGCGGCCGTTTCGTTTTACCGATATCATGATAATAACTGCCGACCCTTGCCAGCAATCCATTAGACCCAATGGCTTCACAAGCCGATTCTGCCAAATTGGCGACCATTACACTGTGATGATAAGTCCCCGGAGCCTCAATCAAGATCTTCCGCAGTAACGGATGATTGGGATTCGAAAGCTCGATAAGCTTAATAGATGATAAGATCCCGAAACCAGCCTCGAAAAACGGTAAAAGGCCCATGGTCAAAACAGCTGAACCAACTCCAGAACCTATCGCAGCAACAGCATAATATAAATACTCCATTCTAGTATAATGGCCGTCCATGATGAAGATTAGTGAAAATACGAATGCCATATTGATTAAAGACAATAGTAGCCCTGCAACCAGAACCTTTGATTTGAAATTGGGCCGCGATAAAATGATGATTGCCGTCAATCCCCCGAAAATGATATAAAGCCCCATCGAGAAATCCAGATTACCAGGCGTATCACCATTAAATATAATCGTACCATATGAACCTAACAATATGATCATGGCTACCGCTAACTTATCGTTCAATAATATCTTGATGAGCATCGCCGCCATGGCACCCGGGAAAATGTATTCCAAATTCGAGTTTTTCAGGTCTGCCAGAATGCTGACCGTTTTCATGGTAGCCATTGAAAGGATAAAGACAAGACTGAAGATCAATAACTGATTGTACTTGTTATCCTTTTTGGAAATGGAAAAGTAGAAAAAGTAATAAAAAGCGGCAAAAGTCAGAAATATGAATAGCAGCAGGCCGATATACGGGTAAATGGTAGACTCCGTATTTAAAAAGCCTGCCAGTTCAAGCTGCCTATATACATCCCTGTCCACTAACTGGTTCTCTTCTACGATGATCTGTCCCTGGAGGATTCTGATTGGCTCCACGCTTTCGACCGCTTTCCGTCGCTGTTCCTCGGTTTTATCCTTATCGAAAAACACATTCTGAATGATTGCCGTGCGCGCTAGGGAATTGGAAGCTTTCTTCATATCGCTATTAATGCTCATATAGCCCAATTCCTCTACAACCTTTTTCTTGGCATTTTCGACGTCACTGGCAGCGATGCGGGAGCTCATCACATTATTCACGGCAGTAATGGTTGAATCTTTCGCTATTTTCAACTCATCTTCATCCGCCTGGACTAAAGCAAGGAAAACGGATTCCTCAATATTTTTATTGACTTCATCGGTCAATTTTTCTTTTAATATGGAAACTTTTTGAGCATCCGTCTTTATGGTCCCTTTTTTATTTTCTTTACCATCATCATCATGCGCTTTATCGGGGTCCGTTTCTTTATTCACCTCAATCGCTGAATCGAAGATGGATGAAATCAGATCGACTTTATTTTTGGCATATTCTTTTTTTAATGAATATACATCAGCCACCTGTTTTGAAATCTCTTCTTTTTCCTGTTCGGTCTTATAGGTATCTTCCACAGTCTTCGTTGAACGGATTGTTTGTTCCGAAGGCTTAAAAAGCTCTACCTCGACCTTTTCCGGCTTGACGTTGGAGAACATTAACCCATACGCAAACAAACCAAGTATGATAAACAATAACACTTGAAAAAAGCGATGGACCAACAGCCCTTTTATTTTAGTGAAAAATTTCTGGATACGATTCAAGGAAGGTCCTCCTAAAAAATGATGTTTATTATTCTAGATATGTAAAATCATAACAGTTTTCATGTAAATTTTCACCTCGTATTGATAAATGTAAACCTTCTTTCGTTCCATATCCACTTTTTAGCCAAAAAGATAGGTCATTTAGTCACATCACGAAAAATCCGCCGATTGAAAATGGCGGATTTTTTTCTTATCACTTTGCCTGCTCGTAAGCAGTAATGATTTTGGCGACAAGCGGATGTCTTACTACATCACTTTGCTCAAAATAAACAAAGGAAAGGCCTTTAACATTCTTCAAGATCTCTTCTACCCGTATAAGACCTGACTTTATGCCTTTTGGAAGGTCAATCTGAGTCCGATCTCCCGTAATGACCATTTTCGATCCGAACCCTAGCCGGGTCAGGAACATCTTCATTTGGGCTTCCGTCGTATTTTGGGCTTCATCCAAAATGACAAAGGCATCTTCAAGCGTACGGCCCCTCATATAAGCCAGAGGAGCTATTTCGATCGTTCCGCGCTCTATCATCCGTTGGGTCTGTTCCATCCCAAGGAGGTCATGGAGAGCGTCATACAGCGGCCGTAGGTAAGGATCTACCTTTTCTTTTAGATCACCAGGCAGAAAACCCAGGCTTTCGCCCGCTTCGACGGCAGGACGTGTCAGGATGATCCGTTTTACATGTCCATTTTTCAATGCATTGATCGCCATTACAACAGCAAGATAGGTCTTCCCGGTTCCGGCAGGCCCAATTCCAAATACCAGGTCATGTTTCTTTATTGCCTGGATATAGTATCTCTGCCCGATAGTTTTGACTTTAATGGATTTCCCCTTAGCCGTTTTCGCGATTTCCTCATCATATAATTCACCAAAATACTCCAAGGTTCCTTTTCTTGCCAATTCAATTGCATAAAGCACATCTCTAGAGCTGATTGCAATTCCTTTTCTGATCACTGTCAATAGTGCCTTAAGTATTTCCTGTCCCATCGTTACGCGCTCGATATCCCCGGCAACACTCACCGCTTCACCCCGGGTAATGACGGAAATGCCTAGCTCCTCTTCAAGCACTTTCACATTTGAATCCCCATTGCCCAATAAAGCGATCGCTTCATTAGGTGACTCTATTTCCAGCTTAATTACTTTCACATCATCTGCCATTCGTTAGTCTCCTTGAATGATTGGCTGTCCAATCGCTATATCTTCAATAACTTGGTAATGTATAGATAATTTAACTTTACCATTCTCTATGCTTTCGTGCAAAATTTTTTCTTCGACGATTTCATCTTCCTCGTCTAAATGCTTTTCCAATTCTGCTTTAGCCATTTTCCTGCCTTCCTTCACCGCTTCTTCCTCTGTATAACTCCGAACAATGTCTTCCTTGCTCCTTAAGGTCACCTGTTTATAAGAAATGGGCAGTTCCCATTGAAGAAAGTGAAACGGCCTCACTGTCGTTTCTTTTACCTGTTTTTCATATCCCGGATCCTTGAATCCCCAAATAGGCAGTGAAAATTCCCCCATTTTCAAAAAGTGCCTACTCGTTTCATTTCCGTTAAAAACAGCAAACTTGGTTTTTAACGGAACATCCACTTTCGCTTTATACCACGTTTTCCCTTTTATTACTCCCTTTGCGGATACAATTTCCTGTTTATCCTCTTTTCCAATCAGTCCTGAAACAAGAAGCTGTCCTTTTCCTACATAATCATTCACATTAACTATAGATTGTCCCTTTTCAACGAACATATTAGTGATGATCGCTTTTTTGGAAGCTACCAAATTCTGTGGAGATGTTTTCTCGACTTCTTTAGGCTGCCGTTTTTCAACAACCCGGAAATGGTATGTCGTTCCCTTTAGCTCTACCCCCACCCATGTCAATGCACCAATCCGGTCCGACAGCTTACGCTGAATCGTATCCACATCATCAACAAAGAATTGCACTTTACCGATCTTCACGCCCATCTTGTCCAATTCTTTCCGGATGGCATGCTCGGTTGCCGGCTTGGCATCTTGTACCTCGATGCCCCATACCATATTGGAAAGTACAAATATGCAAAGCAGGAAAGCGATCAGGCCCACTAAAAATCCGCTGTTTTTCATAACCCTCTTCATGAGGAAAGGGACACCCTTTCCCTGCATGAATTTTACTTTACAATCGCTCTTACGCATGACCTGACGGAGTTTAGGGATATCCCTAACATCCATATGAAAAATCAGGGCTTCGCTGCCGACGCGCTTCACATCCCAGATATGCAGCCCTCTTCTCGTCAGCATGTTAATCAGCCGTTCTGCGCCTTTTCCATATGCCTTCACTTTTACATAGCCTGTATAATAGTTTGTCCATTGGTTTTTCATGGAGACCTCCCGGGATCATTCATTGATAAAATAAACCTTGTCAATTTTGCCTTCGAGCATGATTTCTTCCGGCAAAATCGTCTTTATGACAAAGGCGTTTCCCTTTATCAGCAACTGCCCATTTTTCAGCATCAATCGCACTTCGCTGTCTGTAAAAGCCAATAAGCCACGATGGTTTTCAATATAAATATGTAATTGTCCGATCATTGTAATTCGCGGCAGGTCCATCATGACATCTTGCGGAAGGTCCATTGTTTTGGTCATAAGCTGTTTCACTTTTTTTCCCCAATTGCGTGCCATAAAAAAGAACCCCCTTTCATCTCAATGTATGAAATGAAAGAGGGTTCTAGCACAAAATTATAAGGGAATGAAAGCCTATTTTTTCGTGGCATCAAGGATGTAATGAAAAAAGCCCGGTGTTGCACTCTGTTACCTTCTGGACCTCTGAAGACTTCGCTTCGCCCTTGGCGGTCCCAGCACTTCTGACATGATGATGCCATCAATCAGCTGCTTTTTGCCAAAAGAAGGTCCTTTGCGATAGACCGGACTGCTGTTATCAGATATCGCTGATGTAATTTGATCTGCCTTCGCTTTTTGATATAAACGCTCTTGATCGTACTTCTGCTGAAGCCGTCTAAGCTCAGCAATCCTTTTGTTCGCTTCATTCTTCGTCTCATCGTTTACTTCAACAGCCTGCGTTGCCTGCTGTTCGACTTTCCTTACGGGAGCAGGGGCAGGCCTTTGCTGCTGATCCCCTTGTGACATTTCACCTTGAAGCTCCCGTATGACCTCCTGCCAGTTCTTTTTCGGAGGCCTGTTTGGATCATCATTTTGCTGAGGCTGCTTTTTCTTTCCTAACATGGACGTTAAAATACCGATCAAGACAATGATAAGGAATGGGTTCTTGAGAAAGAAATCAATAATATCTCCCATTTAAAGACCTCCCTTCCCTGACCTAATTATTATTATTGTTGTTATTGCTATCTTTTGGATTTTCGGATATTTTACTGATGGAATCGCGCATATCCGTATCTGCCGTGATGTTTTGGATATTCATATAATCCATCACTCCCAGATTTCCGCTTTTCAGTGCATCGGCCATTGCCAACGGAACTTCCGCTTCTGATTGAACAACCTTCGCTCTCATTTCCTGAACACGGGCAACCATTTCCTGTTCAAGTGCAACAGCCATTGCACGGCGTTCTTCGGCTTTTGCCTGGGCTATTTTCTTATCGGCCTCAGCTTGGTCAGTCTGTAATATGGCCCCAATATTTTTCCCGATATCCACTTCAGCGATATCAATGGAAAGAATTTCGAATGCCGTTCCAGAATCCAACCCTTTTGATAAAACCGTTCTTGAAATCAAATCGGGGTTTTCAAGTACATCCGTATGCATTTTCGAAGCACCGATCGTCGATACGATCCCTTCACCTACACGGGCAATGATTGTCTCTTCGCCGGCACCACCGACTAGACGTTCAATATTGGCACGGACCGTAATCCTCGCCTTTGCTTTCACTTCAATACCATTCATCGCTACACCAGAGATGAATGGAGTTTCGATCACTTTCGGGTTAACGCTCATTTGAACGGCTTGCAGTACATCCCGACCTGCAAGGTCAATAGCTGCACCCCGTTCGAAAGGTAACACGATATTGGCACGTTCTGCAGCAATTAAAGCATTCACTACGCGATCGACATTACCGCCTGCAAGGTAATGGCTCTCCAATTGATTCGTTGAAACATTGATTCCAGCCTTATGGGCCTTGATAAGCGGATTGACAACCCTGCTTGGTATAACACGGCGAAGCCTCATCCCTACTAATGTAAATATACTGATTTTGACTCCTGCCGCTAAAGCGGAAATCCATAACATTATTGGTACGAATGTGAAAAACACTGCCAATACGATTATGGCAGCAATCACTGCCAGTACAATAAATATCGTTCCTGAAGTTATCACTTAATTATTCATCCTTCCTGTTTCTTAAAATTTTTTAATTTGAATCCGGAATTTCCCGGACGACCACCCTAGATCCTTCAACTTTAACGATCATGATCGTCGACCCTTTGGAAATAAAGCTTCCTTCAGTCACGACATCCACTCTTTCATCTTTGATTAAAGCTGTTCCTGAGGGCCTCAAATCTGTAAAGGCCTTCCCTTCCACACCTAATAAATCCACTCGATTCGGATTGCTGACATATCCTTGTTCCGTTTTTGTTGCATCGGTTAATATCATTTTCCTGAAAAATTTCATTTGTTTTCCAAACACCTTTACAAGTAGGATGAATACCAAAATGGATACGGTGACCGCAATTAGCAAGGATATCGTCATAATAACCGGATCACCTGATGCAAGGAATAAACTCCCCACAATCGCCGTAAATCCAAGCAGCCCGATAATCCCCCCTGGGATAAAAAACTCAACTAATACAAGAATGACCCCAATGATGAACATCGCTAACGATTCGTACCCGGTGATACCAGCGACAAGATGACCATAGAAGAATAAGACAAGACTGGAGATCCCAATTACCCCCGGAATTCCAAAACCAGGTGAAAACAATTCAATCACAATCCCGATTCCTGCTATCGTCAATAAAATGGGGACGACAATCGGATTGGTCAAAAAGCGGGCAAGTTTTTCTGGAAAGCTTTCTTCGATTGACCGAATATCGGCATCCTCAACCCCAAGTATACTATACAACTCCGTTTTCCCAGAGACGGTGCCTTCACTATAACCAGCCTTTTTTGCCTGTTCAGCTGTAAATGTCAGCAACTTTCCTCTTTCCGCCCCATATTCGGGAAGGTCGATGTCATCATCCGCCATTGCCTGAGCGAATATGGGATCGCGACCATTTTGTTCTGCAGCAGTCTTCATGGCAGCCAGCCAATAAGATTGGGCTTTCTTACCTGCAGCGTTCCCCGTTGAATCAATCACTGCCGCTGATCCCATAGTGGCACTTGGAACCATATAGATCTCATCTGCACTTAGGGAAATATATGCACCTGCAGATAAAGCCCTGTTATTCACGTAAGCAACAGTCTTAATTGGTGAATCGGACAGTAACTTCGCAATTTCCCCTGCTGCATCCACAGCGCCTCCAGGGGTGTTCACCTCGAATACCACAAGATCTGCATCAGCAGCTTCAGCAGTGGTCAGCGCACGCTCCAAAAAGGCCGAGAGTCCCTTTTCCACCGTTTCTTCAATTGGAACATGGTAAACGATCTTCTCTTTTGCAGAAACCACCGATCCTCCAAATGAAGACATGGTGAACAGCAATCCAAATAAGAGTACAGATAAATAACGCCAAATTTTCAGGCAGAACGCCCCCCCCTTTACCGTCTTAAACGCTGTAAGTGCCTCCAATTTTCAGGAAGATACTTACCAGTAAAATTCAGCCCGCAACTAAAATTCGAATAAGGAGCAAATGAAGCAACCCTATACTCTGTTCTTTAGTTATTACGTATGTATATGAAAAAGGTTTCAAAAAAAGCAAATAAAATTGAAAGTGCCCATATTATCTGTGGCTTCGTTTCAATAATATACGCACAAAAACCAGGAAATACACAAAAACCACAGGCAATTTGCCTGCGGTTAGGTTTCGAGTTTTAAGTTTCGAGTTTAAGATAGATGTTGTTGTACTAATTTGTTTACTAGAGAACCATCCGCTTTACCTTTAACTTTAGGCATTAAAGCTCCCATAACTCTCCCCATATCTGCTTTGGATGTTGCATTGACTTCTTCAATCGTTTGTTTAACAATTTTAGAAATCTCTTCTTCTGAAAGTTGCTTAGGCATATATGCCTCTACGTATACTAGTTCGGTGCGGACTTTATCCACGAGATCGGAACGACCTGCGTTTTCAAACTCCTGGAGGGAGTCTTTGCGTTGTTTTAATTCGCGAGAGAGCACTGTCAATTCTTCATCATCTGTTAAATCTTGTCTCTGCTTCAGTGCTTCATTTTGAATAGAAGCTTTCAGCATCCGAATAACAGATAGTTTGTCCTTTTCCTTGTTCTTCATCGCTTGTTTCATATCATTATTTAAACGCTCGAGAAGACTCATCTTTCCACCCTCTCTTAGAATTTACGTTTTCTTGCAGCTTCAGACTTTTTCTTACGTTTTACGCTTGGTTTTTCATAAAATTCACGCTTCCTAGCTTCCTGAAGCGATCCTGCTTTAGATACAGTACGTTTGAAACGACGAAGAGCATCTTCAAGCGATTCGTTTTTACGAACGACGGTTTTAGACATCTCTTTCCCTCCCTCCGAAAACAACACACTAACTCAAGTTGTCAACATGTTATACATGTACTAAACAATTATAATATATCATCTTTAGCAGGTCAACCAATAAAATCAAACTTATTTTGAATATTATCATGTTATTATCATAATTTTTCTTTAAACCATCATTCAACGGCATGGAAACCCAATTTATAGCATGTCTCCCCTTAACGGACCATAAGTTATTAAAGGGGTGACAGTCATGTATGAACTATTTTTATTCCTACTATTCATTGCGATATTTTTGGCTGGTATGTCAGTTTTACGAATCGGGTTGTTCAATATGTCCGGTGCAGCATTAAAAACATTTCTCTCAAAAGTAACGGATAAACCATGGAAGGGTTTCATGGCCGGAACCATCTTTACAGGGATCTTGCAGAGCAGCTCGGCGGTCATGGTCATGACTGTCGGCCTCGTTTCTGCAGGAAGCTTAACGTTCCCGCAAACAATCGGGATTATTCTTGGAACGAATATCGGATCCACCTTCACGGCAGAGTTCATGACCTTCTCTTTGGATGGTTGGATCATCCCAGGTGTCATCAGCGGCGCTTTCCTTTGCTTCATGCCAAATGTATTATCGCGAAGCTTAGGGATGACACTGATCGGAATCTCGGCCATCTTCGCGGCTATGAGTGGTTTTAAAACGCTTTCGACACCAATTGCAGCCTATCCATCCATACAAACGCTCATCAATTACATAGAGGGCCATATCAGTTATGCCCTATTAGCAGGGATATTATTGACGGCACTCATTCACTCTAGTTCGGCAACCATCGGGATAGCCATGAGCTTTTTGATGAATGGGGAGTTATCCGTCACTTCCGCAATCATCATCATGTTTGGATCCAATATAGGCACTTGCATCACCGGATACATGGCCAGCATCGGGTCTGGTAGACAAGCTGCCTTCACAGCTTATGCACATATTTGGCTAAACGTCATCGGGGTTGCTGCATTCCTGCCTTTTGTGGACATCCTGGTACGAACGGCTGCCTTTTTCACCGAAAACGAGGGGAAACAACTCGCCCATGCTAGTGTCATTTTCAATATCTTGACTTCTTTGGCTGTCTTGCCTTTCGCACGCCAATTCTCCAGCTTCATTCTTTGGGTGCACCGTCCCCCTAAAAAATAAAGGCCTGTCCTAAAAGTCAATGGCTTTGGGGACAATTTCGGCGGTTTGCTCGTGAGTTTTGGTGCTTTACTCGTGATATTGCGCTTTTACTCGTGAATTTCAATTTCCTCCTCAAAATTGCGCGCTTTAGCTTAATTTTGGGGCGTTTTCTTTTGCATTTTCATGACATTCACTCAATTTCAGTGCTTTACTCGTGAATTTTACGCTTTTACTCGTGAATTTCAATTTCCTCCTCAAAATTGCGCGCTTTAGCTTAATTTTGGGGCGTTTTCTTTTGCATTTTCATGACATTCACTCAATTCCGGTGCTTTACTCGTGAATTTTACGCTTTTACTCGTGAGTTTTGCACGTTTACTCGTGAATTTCAGTGCTTTACTCGTGAATTTTGCGCTTTTACTCGTGAATTTCAATTTCCTCCTCAAAATTACGTGCTTTGGCTTAATTTTGGGGCGTTTTCTTTTGCATTTTCATGACATTCACTCAATTTCAGTGCTTTACTCGTGAATTTTACGCTTTTACTCGTGAGTTTTGCACGTTTACTCGTGAATTCCGGTGCTTTACTCGTGAATTCGCCGTTCTAACTCGTGAAACTCGCCGCTTGTGCGGTTTTCTTTAAAAGTTGCTGGTTCCAAAAATAACTAGTGAGAATTCAAAATAGATACATCTTTCATTTTTTGCCGTGGAGAGCTTTTTCTAGGACAGGAATGAAGCAAGCGCGATCAGACGTGGTGGGAAAAAGGGGAATAAAAAAAAGGCGGAGAAAAATTATTCTCCGCCTTTTAAAAAAATCAATAATCGGATTCAGCCGTTAAGCCCTTTACGATGGAGACACCTGCACTCGCACCAATTCTTGTTGCACCAGCTTCAATCACTTTCTGGGCATCACTCGTGTTGCGGACACCACCTGAAGCTTTGACACCGATATCGGGACCGACCGTTTTTCTCATGAGCGTGATATCTTCGACAGTCGCACCGCCGGTCGAAAAACCAGTTGATGTTTTAACATAATCCGTTCCCGCTTTTACTGCCAGTTCACAAGCACGGACTTTTTCTTCCTCAGTCAATAGAGAGGTTTCAATGATTACTTTCGATAGAGCCTTACCAGTGGATGCAGCTATCACAGCACGGATATCCCGCTCTACCAACTCATCATCCTTGTCCTTCAATGCGCCGATATTGATCACCATATCGACTTCGTGAGCACCATTGCTGATGGCATCTTTCGTTTCAAAAGCTTTAGTTTCCGGTGTGGTTGCACCTAGAGGGAACCCGATAACCGTACAAACTTTCACTTCTGACCCTTCCAAAAGTTCGCTTGCATACTTAACCCATGTCGGGTTTACGCATACGGAAGCAAAGTTATACTCTCTCGCTTCTTCGCATAATACCTTAATTTGCTCTTTGGTTGCATCTGCTTTTAATAACGTGTGGTCAATTAAACCTGCTACATTTTGTGACATTAATAATCCTCCTCAAAAACAAACTATAACTAGTTGTACGTACCTCTAATCATACCATAATTTATCCACTTTGACGATATATATAGTCTTTACCCGAACGTTCCAAGAAAACACATCAAACAGAGAATAAAAAAAAGACAGCGTAAATTCGCCGTCTTAAATATTTGATGCTTGTTGCAATGGTAAATCCTTTACGATCGTCACGAACTGTCCTTCACTAAATGGATAGCCCGACTTTGTAATTTTCACTTTTACGATTTCACCGACCATTTCATCTGAAGCCGGGAAAACGATTTTCATATAATTATCGGAGTAGCCTTCATAAAGGCCATTTTCCAACTTCGTTTCAGGAATGACTTCCAGAACTTCACCCTCGAATCGGGAGGCATACTCTTTTGCCAGCTGATCCGACAAAGCGATAAGTCGGTGGACACGTTCATTTTTGACATCTTCATCCACTTGATCCTCCATACGGGCAGCCGGAGTCCCTGTCCGTTTTGAATAAGGGAAAACATGAAGTTCGGAGAATTTATATTTTTCTATAAAGTTATATGTCTCCATGAATTCTTCTTCGGTTTCACCTGGGAAACCTACGATGACATCAGAGGTAACAGCAAGACCCGGAAGTGCAATTTTCAACTTTTCGATTCGATCACCGAAGAAATCCATCGTATATTTACGTCTCATCCGTTTTAGTACTGTATCGGAACCCGATTGGATTGGTATATGCAAATGACGTACGACTTTTTTCGAATTCGTCAGCACTTCAATGATCTCATCTGTAATTTGGCTGGCTTCAATGGATGAAATACGGATACGCTTCAGCCCATCGATTTTTTCCAAGTCCCGCAGCAGCATCGCCAAATTATAGTCCTTCAAATCGTCTCCGTAGCCACCAGTATGGATTCCGGTCAGGACTAACTCCTTATACCCTGCCTCGACAAGCTGCTCAGCTTGGTGAACGACTTCCTTCGGATCGCGGGAACGCATCAAGCCACGAGCCCAAGGTATGATGCAGAAAGTGCAGAAATTATTGCAACCTTCCTGAATCTTTAGCGAAGCGCGTGTACGGTCTGTAAAAGCAGGTACATCCAACTCTTCATAGACACGGTTTTTCATGATATTTCCTACAGCATTGATTGGTTCACGTTCCACCTTGAATTGCTCGATATAATCAAGAAGTTTAACCCTGTCCTGTGTTCCTACAACAATATCCACACCTGGTATGGCCATGATTTCAGCTGGCGATGTCTGAGCGTAACATCCCGTTACCGCTATGACGGCATTCGGATTTTTACGAATGGCACGACGGATGACCTGACGGCTTTTCTTATCGCCAGTGTTTGTCACCGTGCATGTGTTGATGACATATACATCTGATGTATTTTCAAACTCAACACGATCATATCCCCCAGTTTTAAATAATTGCCAAATAGCCTCTGTTTCATAATGATTCACTTTACAGCCTAATGTATGGAAAGCGACCGTTGCCATTTTTCATCACCTCAAAAGTTCTACATGATAAGAAACAGCGGAAAGTGCATATAAAGGTGCTGTTTCAGTTCTTAATATTCTTGGTCCAAGACCGCAAGCTAGAAAACCGGCATCAGACAGTTTTTCAATTTCCTTATCTGCTAAACCACCTTCAGGACCAAAGACAAATAAGATCGATTGCCCTCCGGTGATATCCTTCAGGACCGAAGCGAGTACAGAAGTTTCCCCCCGCTTTGCCTCTTCTTCAAAAGCGATTAATTTATGATTGAAACCGGAAGCATACCCAGCTAGCTGATCTGCCGTCATCGGCTCCTTGATGGCAGGGATAACAGTGCGGTGAGATTGCTCGGCCGCCTCTTTTGAAATCTTCTGGAGCCTCTCCAATTTCTTGCCTACCTTTTTGTGGTCCCATTTTACCACCGAACGAGCAGCAATAAAAGGGATAAACTCAACCGCACCCAGTTCCGTACCCTTTTGTACGATATATTCCAATTTATCCCCTTTAGGCAGACCGCTCGCTATCACAACCCTCACAGGAAGTTCCTTTTCTTCATTCTTCCATTCGATAACAGTCCCTATAACAACATCATCAGTTATTTCGGAAATTTCCGTGACAGCAGTCATACCATTAGCTTTCACCGTGATTATCCGCTCTCCCGGTCCCATTCTCATCACCCTGGAGATATGGTGAAAATCATCACCTGATATCGTCACCCTGTTTCCATTGATGTCTTCTTCGTTAAGAAAATACCGTTGCACACTGCCACCTACTTCATCTAGTCTAAAATACATACAGCGGCTAACAGTCAGGTTTCCCGAATGCAAGCCATGCAAGGATTCAAGCTAAAAAAAGGTACTCTGACTATCAAAATACCCGATAATCAGAGTAACTTTTTCAATTAATCATTTCTTTTCGCTATTATTGCTACCCAATCTTCCATCAAGATCGTTTCCTCAATGGTGAATCCAGATCCTATAATCGCATCCTTCACATCTTGTTTCTTTGGTTGAATGATCCCAGAAGCGATGAAATATCCGCCAGGTTTAACCACTTTCGCTACATCATCCGTAAATCGCATGATCACTTCGGCAAGAATATTAGCCACGACGACATCCGCTTGTTCATTCACACCATCCAGCAAGTTGCCTTGTGAAACGGACACTTTATTCTGCACGTTATTAAGTTCCACATTTTGAATAGCTGACTGTACAGCCACTTCATCCAAATCAAGGGACTGGATTCGTTCTGCATCCAATAATGCAGCAGCAATGCTTAGAACCCCAGAACCCGTTCCTACATCAACAACTAAATCCCCTGGACGAACTGTACGTTCCAACGCTTGGATACACATGACCGTTGTCGGATGTGTCCCCGTTCCGAAGGCCATGCCGGGATCAAGTTCAATGATCAATTCGTCACTGCTGACTGGAGTATAATCTTCCCATGTCGGCACGATGGTAAACCGTTCGGAAATCTTGACGGGATTATAATATTTTTTCCAAGCCGTCGCCCACTCTTCTTCATTCACTTCACTAATTGAAACAACATTCTTCCCAAGGTCTATATCAAAATGAAGGAGATTATTAATTGATTCCTTTATAGCATCAACAGTTTCACCAAGGAAGCTGTTAACTGGCAAATATGCCTTAATCAATACACCTTCATCCGGATAATCATCTGGATTTAAGTGGTAGATTTCGCCAAAAACATTTTCGCGTTCCTTGACTAATTCTAGAGGATCCTCAATGACAACACCGCTGGCACCTGCCTCATGAAGAATATTCGAAACAGGTTCAACCGCTTCATTCGTTGTTTGGATTGCAAATTCAGACCACTTCATAATCTACCAACTCCCAATTTGTTCTTTTACTTTTATTCACCTATCTTTAAAAGCACGCTTCACTTTTGAGAAAAACCCATCATGATGTTCATCAATACCTTGACCGCTGATATCGCTGAACTCACGAAGCAGGTCCTTTTGTTTTTCCGTTAATTTTTTAGGTGTGACCACTAATACGACCACATGCTGATCTCCTTGGCCATATCCTCTGACATTAGGAACACCTTTGCCTTTTAAACGGAAGCGCGTGCTCGTTTGTGTACCGGCAGGGATCTTCAGCTTCACTTTTCCATGAAGGGTCGGAACTTCTATTTCATCCCCTAGTGCGGCCTGAGCAAAAGTAACAGGCATTTCACAATAGATATCATCGCCATCCCGCTCAAAGAATTCATGACTGCGCACATGGAAGACTACATACAGATCTCCGGCTGGTCCGCCATTGATTCCTGGCTCGCCTTGTCCGGTTACACGCAATTGCTGGCCATCATCAATTCCTGCTGGCACCTTAACTTGGATCTTTTTACGTTTTTGGACTTTTCCGTCCCCGCCGCATGTTGAACATTTATTAGGAATGATTTTTCCTGTTCCTTGACAATGATGACATGCTCTCCGGTTCACAATCCTTCCGAACGCTGTGTTTTGTTCTACATTCAATTGACCGGTCCCATGACAATGTGAACAGTTTTCCACTTTTGTACCTGGTTTTGCACCTGATCCTTTGCATGTATCACAATTCTCTTCACGCGGAATTTCAATTTCAGTCTCTTTTCCAAATGCAGCCTCTTCAAAAGAAAGCGTCATCGTATACTGTAAATCCGCCCCTTGACGTGGTGCATTCGGATCTCTCCTGCGTCCGCCGCCCCCAAAGAAACTGCTGAAAATATCTTCAAAACCGCCGAAACCACCAAAGTCCTGACCGCCAAAGCCCTGATTTGGATCTGTATGTCCGAATTGGTCATAATGGGCCTTTTTCTGGTCGTCGCTCAATACTTCGTAAGCTTCCTTGATTTCTTTAAATTTATCCGCAGCATCGTCCGCTTTATTAATATCAGGGTGATATTGTTTGGAGAGCTTACGATACGCTTTTTTGATTTCATCCTTCGAAGCACTCTTCGAAAGGCCTAACACCTCATAATAATCGCGTTTACTCATATCTAAAATCCACTCCCGATTCGATTCACATAAAGGTAATATTATCACTGAACGAAGATAATAATCAACTAGAAAAGTACAAACGGCTTTAACACTTTTTTGTAAATTGTAATGCCAGTCCCAATTTGCACACATTTCTCTCTAAATTTCCATGATTCCCCACCAGCGATTGTAAGAACAAAAGAAAATCAGATGCCAACACTTCCTGGCAATGATTCCATCCACTGTAAAAAAAGCCAAAGTCAAGATAACCTGACTTTGACTTTTCTACAATGGCAGGCAGAAATCAACTGCCCAATATATATCAGTGTCCCGATTGGGTCACTTTTTATTTTTTCTCTTCTTCGTTAACTTCCGTGTACTCTGCATCAACTACATTATCGTCCTGAGCAGATTCGCCAGCACCGGCTTCGCCAGCTTGCTGAGCTTTTGCCGCTTCTTCATAAAGCTTCATTGTCAAAGCTTGAACGATTTCATTAAGTGCATCTTTTTTCACGCGGATTTCTTCAAGCTCATTTTTCTCGATTGCAGCTTTCAGTTCGTCCTTCGCTTCATTCGCTTTAGTTACTTCCGCTTCGTCAACTTTACCTTCTAGATCTTTAAGCGTTTTTTCCGTTTGGAAAACTAATTGATCAGCTTCGTTACGAAGTTCGACTTCTTCTTTACGTTGTTTATCGCTATCGGCATTTTCTTCCGCCTCACGTACCATGCGGTCGATTTCTTCATCAGAAAGGCCTGAAGATGATTTGATGGTGATCGCTTGTTCTTTGTTCGTGCCAAGATCTTTCGCACGAACGTTCACGATACCATTTTTATCGATATCGAATGTCACTTCAACTTGTGGAATTCCACGCGGTGCCGGTGGAATGTCACTCAATTGGAAACGACCAAGAGTTTTGTTATCCGCTGACATTGGACGTTCACCTTGCAGGACATGGATATCAACTGCCGTTTGATTATCAGCCGCTGTCGAGAATACTTGTGATTTACTTGTCGGAATCGTAGTATTACGGTCAATCAGTTTCGTGAATACTCCGCCCATCGTTTCAATTCCAAGTGAAAGTGGAGTTACATCCAGAAGGACTACATCTTTAACATCCCCTGTCAATACGCCACCTTGAATTGCAGCACCCATGGCCACTACTTCATCAGGGTTTACACCTTTGCTTGGTTCTTGACCGATTTCCTTTTTGATCGCTTCAACAACCGCAGGAATACGTGTAGATCCGCCAACAAGGATTACTTTGTCGATTTCAGATGCTGAAAGGCCAGCATCTTTCAATGCTTGACGAGTTGGTCCCATAGTGCGTTCCACAAGACCTGAAGAAAGCTCATCGAATTTAGCTCTAGTCATCGTTACGTCCAGGTGAAGCGGGCCAGCATCTCCAGCTGTGATGAATGGTAAAGAAATTTGAGTTGAAGTTACGCCGGAAAGATCTTTTTTCGCTTTTTCAGCTGCATCTTTCAAACGTTGAACCGCCATTTTGTCTTTTGAAAGGTCGATTCCGTTTTCTTTCTTGAATGCTTCTACTAGGTAATCGATGATGACTTGGTCGAAATCATCTCCACCTAGACGGTTGTCACCGGCTGTCGACTTAACTTCGAAAACGCCATCCCCAAGTTCCATTATCGATACGTCAAATGTACCGCCGCCAAGGTCGAATACAAGGATCGTTTGATCTTCTTCCGTTTTATCCAAACCGTATGCAAGTGCTGCAGCTGTCGGTTCGTTGATGATACGTTCCACTTCAAGACCAGCAATTTGACCGGCATCCTTAGTTGCTTGACGTTCTGCATCATTGAAATAAGCAGGTACAGTGATAACCGCTTTTGTAACTTTTTCGCCAAGATACTCTTCAGCGTATGATTTTAGGTATTGAAGGATGATTGCAGACACTTCCTGAGGTGAGTATTCTTTTCCTTCAATTACTTCTTTATGGTCGGTACCCATATGGCGTTTAATGGAAATGATCGTGTTAGGGTTAGTAATCGCTTGGCGTTTTGCCACTTCCCCCACTTGTCTTTCTCCATTTTTGAATGCCACTACGGATGGTGTTGTACGGTTTCCTTCTGGATTCGGGATTACTTTTGGTTCCCCGCCTTCAAGTACAGATACACAAGAGTTTGTTGTACCTAAGTCAATACCAATAATCTTGCTCATAGTTTCACTACCTCCCAATTATTATATGTAAAAATCTTATTCGTTCACTTTTACCATTGCAGGTCGAATAACACGGTCTTTAAGAAGGTATCCTTTTTGGAATTCCTCGACGACGATGTTAGAACCGAAGTTTTCATCTTGAACTTGCATGACCGCTTGATGCAAACGCGGATCGAACTCTTCACCAACCGAACTAATCGGTTCGATGCCTTCTTTAGTCAATGCATCAGTAATCGCTTTGTAGACCATTTCCATGCCAGATAGCAGGGATTTCGTCTGTTCATTTTCCGCTTCGATTTTTGTAGCTCTTTCAAAATTATCAAGAGCCTCCACTAAATCAACGGCAATACTTTGAACTCTATATTTTTGAGCCGCCTCCATATCAAGCTTGGCACGGCGTCTTGAATTATCAAAATCGGCCTGCAGACGAAGATAACGGTTATCCATTTCTTCGATTTTTGCCTGAAGCTCAGCAATCTTTTCATGAGCCAATTGAAGTTCATCTTTTTCAACCGGAGTTTCCTCCTGGTTTTGTTCAGCTGGAATTTCATCTTCAGCGAAAACTGCATCTGCAGCGCTTTCCTCGATTGTTTCATTTTCCAATGTTTGTTCTTCGTTTTTATTTTCTGTCACAATCTCACCTCCCTAAAAGGGTTATACAATTTATGCTAAAGTAATACGTCAGGCTGCGGAGTATGACCTCCGCCACCTTAACAATATTACCTTTGCTCCTATTTTTGATACAGTTTTGTCATCAGGGCCGTTAAATCTTTCGAGAAAAACGAAAGCAAACTGATCACTCTCGAATATTCCATTCTCGTTGGACCCAATATGGCTAATGTGCCCACTTGCTCCTGCCCGATTGAGTAGGTTGCCGTAATCAAACTGCAGTCATCGAGCACTGTGTTTTGATTTTCACGGCCAATCTTGACGTGGATGCCCGATGGATTTTGGGTAATGAGTTCATAAAATCCCTGTTCCTGCTCAATCATTGATAAAAGCGTGCTTACTTTAGCAATATCATGGAACTCCGGCTGCCTCAGCATATTCGTTTTCCCGCCGAAAAATATCTTTTCGGGTTTTGTGTCCGTCAGGGTATCCGCCAGGACCGAGACCATCGATCCATAGTTATGGATGTGACGGCTCAAAAGAACAGCCACTTCCTTATAAATCTTATCCTTTAGATCAACCAGCGGAACATCGACTAAACGGGAATTTAATATGTTCACCATCTTTTCAATTTCGTTTATATCCAAAGAAGGCGGTAAGGAAATCATTCGATTTTCCACATGACCTGTATCAGTGATAATGATGGCTATTGCCGTTTCTGGGCTCAGAGGAATGATCTGGATTTTTTTCAGCTTATGCTCATTCACTTTTGGCCCCAGTACAATCGCCGTATAATTCGTCAGTTCCGAAAGTATTTTCGCTGACTTTTGAACGATCTTTTCCAATTCATAAATTCGTTCTACAAAAACGGATTTTAATATCTTCATTTCATTCTTTTTCGGAGCTTGAGGAGAAAGTAAATGATCCACATAATATCTATACCCTTTTTCAGAAGGAATCCTACCGGAAGAAGTATGGGTTTTTTCTAAAAATCCCATTTCTTCAAGATCGGACATTTCGTTTCGAATTGTGGCAGAGCTGAACGTAATTTCATCTTTCTTCGACAAGCTTCGTGACCCAACTGGCTGTGCAGAATGGATAAAATCCTCGATTATCACTTGTAGAATCAATAATTGACGATCAGTTAGCATGTATGATCACCTCTGTTAGCACTCTGTCTCTCCGAGTGCTAATATACTAATAAATTATCAAATGAAGCTTATGATGTCAACAATGAAAACCCCTAATTCATCGTTAAAATAACATAGATTTACTTCACTCGGAATCAATAACGCCTAAAAATGATTGGAACACTTCATTTCCAAGCAATTTTCCCCGTTCGGTTAAGCGCACGAACCCGCCTTCTATCTTAAGCAGACCCTTTGCCGATTCTTCTTCGAGCGGTTTCCTGAAAATCTCCGTCATTTCAACAAAAAATTTATTCTTGAAGTTTTCCAATGAAACTCCTTCCGTTTTTCGGAGACCCAAAAACATCTCCTCTTCCATCCGTTCATGAAGCGGTACTGGGTGCTCCTCCAAAACAGGCAGCTGGTTCGCCATCAATGGTGCGATATATTTCTTCACCGGACCATGATTGGCCACTCTTGTTCCTCCAGTATAGCCATGTGCACCGGCACCAATCCCATAATACTCCACATTATCCCAATATGTCAGATTGTGCCGGCTTTCAAACCCTTCACGGGCAAAATTACTGATTTCATATTGATGCAGACCATGCTTCTCCATCTCTTCCATCAGCCTCTCATACATCGAAGCCTCGAGCTCCTGCGGCGGCAGGCTTAATTTACCCCTTCGCATCTGATTATAAAAAACCGTCTTCGGTTCAACGATCAATGAGTAGCTCGAATAATGCGGCAATTGAAGGGCAATCGCTTTATCCAGCGTATCATTGAAATCTTCCATCGTTTGGCCCGGCAATCCATAAATCAGATCGATGCTGATATTCGTAAAGCCAACCTCTTGAGCCAGATGAATCGTTTCATATACTTCTAGAGCCCGGTGGGTCCGGCCAATTCGTTTTAATAATTCATCATTGAAGCTTTGCACACCAAAGCTAAGTCTATTGACACCTGAATGATAAAGTATCTCGAGTTTTTCTCTCGAAAGATCCCCTGGATTGGCTTCAAATGTATATTCAGCCTTTTCGGGGTCAAATGGCAGGGTTTCATTGATTGCTTCACATAAGAATGCAAGCTGCTTTTCATCTAGAGAGGTCGGTGTCCCTCCACCGACAAAAACAGTATCCAATCCTGCAGTCGGGTATTTGGAAAGCTGCATCACCATTTCCCTTTTCATCATCTGTAAATAATCGTCGACCGGCTGTCCCTGCAAAAACACTTTATTAAAATCACAATAGTGACAAATATGTTCACAAAATGGTATATGGAGGTAGGCGCTTTTAATCATTGTGTTCACAACCTTTTAATCGAATGAGTCGATAGAAAAAGAGGCTAGATCTCCTCTACCCTCTTTTTTCTATCTATCGTTTATTTTATTTATTTTTTTGGTGTCGTATCATCCATTTTCAAAACAGCCATGAAAGCTTCTTGCGGCACTTCAACGGAACCTACCTGTTTCATCCGCTTTTTACCTTCTTTCTGTTTTTCGAGCAACTTACGTTTACGGGAAATATCGCCGCCGTAACATTTAGCCAATACGTTTTTGCGCATTGCACTAATCGAAGAACGGGCCACGATTTTTTGCCCGATTGCCGCTTGGATCGGCACTTCGAATTGTTGTCTTGGAATCAATTTCTTCAATTTTTCAACAATGACTTTACCGCGTTCATAGGCAAAGTCCTTATGAACGATGAAACTTAAAGCATCGACAGTTTCAGCATTCAGTAAGATATCCATCTTCACAAGCTTGGACGGTTTGTAGCCAATCAACTCATAATCGAATGAAGCATAGCCTCTTGTATTGGATTTCAATTGATCGAAGAAATCATACACGATTTCCGATAAAGGTATTTCATAATGAATGCTCACACGGGTCTCATCGATATATTCCATATCAATGAAGTTGCCGCGTTTATTTTGACAGATTTCCATGATCGTTCCGACGAACTCCGTCGGTGCCATCATCGTCGCTTTGACGTACGGCTCCTCGACCCGTTCAATCTTTTGAGCATCTGGCATATTAGACGGGTTATCTACTTTCAGGACCGTTCCGTCTGTTTGGATCACATCATAAATAACACTCGGCGCAGTTGTGATCAGATCAATTTTGAATTCACGTTCAATCCGTTCCTGGATAATTTCCATATGAAGGAGTCCGAGGAATCCGCAACGGAAACCGAAGCCCAATGCTTGCGATGATTCCGCTTCGAACTGCAGCGCTGAATCGTTCAATTCCAATTTCTCTAACGCATCCCGTAAATCATTGAATTTCGATGCGTCAATTGGGTATAGACCGCAATATACCATCGGATTCATCTTCCGGTAGCCCGGCAATGGTTCTGTCGCACTATTCACGGCACTGGTAATCGTATCACCAACAGTCGTATCACCAACGTTTTTAATGGCTGCCGTAAGGAAACCTACATCACCGACGTTCAGTTCATCCAACAGCTGGGTCTTTGGATTGAAGACACCCAATTCGGTTACATCAAATTCCTTGCCCGTGGACATCATTTTGATTTTGTCGCCCACTTTAATGGAACCTTCAACAACACGGATATAAGCAACCACACCGCGGTACGCATCAAACAGTGAATCGAAAATAAGCGCCTTGAACGGGGCATCGGGATCTCCCTGTGGAGCTGGGACCAATTCAACGACCTGCTCCAAAATCTCCTCGATTCCGATTCCCGCTTTAGCTGAAGCCAAAACTGCATCGGAAGCATCCAACCCGATTACTTCCTCGATTTCTCCACGTACCCGTTCCGGATCGGCACTCGGCAAATCAATTTTATTGATGACCGGAATGATTTCCAGATTGTTGTCCAAAGCTAAATACACGTTTGCAAGCGTTTGGGCCTCAATACCCTGTGCCGCATCGACAACAAGGACAGCCCCTTCACAAGCTGCAAGGCTTCGTGACACTTCATACGTAAAATCGACATGTCCCGGTGTATCAATAAGATGGAAAATATATTCTTCGCCATCTTTCGCATTATATTTCAATTGAATCGCATTCAATTTAATCGTAATTCCACGCTCACGCTCTAAATCCATGGAATCCAACAGTTGACTCTTCATTTCACGCTGAGTCATGGCGTTCGTTTTTTCAATGATACGATCCGCCAATGTAGATTTACCATGATCAATATGAGCGATGATGGAAAAGTTACGAATCTTTGATTGTCTTTTTAATTTTTCTTCTCTATTCATGACGTTCACTCCCACTAGTCGACACAATACACTATTTTTTATTATATCAATAGAAAATGCAAGATTCAACAGAATAGTTACAAAAGAAGCATCATTACAGGGCAAAGCATAAAAAAAGGCTGCATTCCGGATTCGGATGCAGCCTTTGGATAGGGCACACTCAACTTATTCCACACCTAAATCATATCGATAAGTGCTTGGAAGGCCCCTGATATGGTATCTCCAAGTGCTTTGCCGATCGAAGAGAAAAAGTTGAATGCTTTCATTTCTTCAAGCTTTTCTTTTTTCGTCTCCAAATCATGACTTGTTACTTTTTGTCCAAGGATATCCGCTTCCATCTCCCCTTTGTCCGATTGGTTAATGATGAATGCACTATTCAAAGAGGGATCCTCATACCCCTTCATTTTTTTCATCCCATCGTTCGCTTGCTGCATCCCAATAAGGACACCTAAAAATAATACGAGTACAATCCCTGTACATTTCAACCAAAATCGAACCATGATAGAGAACTCCTTTCAATTACTTCGCTTCCGATTCCCCAGTCGTTTTATCCACTGCCTTGGCATCCCAATAAAATTCGCTGAAAGCATCGCTAAAGGCATCAACGGTTAAGTACATTTCCTCGAATGTATTATCAACACCGCCAATTTCAATGAGCATGGCATTGCCTGACAAATCCTGATTATATATACCATTATGTCTAGTTCCGCCCTGTTTCATAAGCCCGCGTGAAATCCCTGGGTATTTTTTCTCCAAAGCTATATGAAGCTTATTGGCAAGTGCGGCATTTTTTTCATAGTTCGGATTATTGCCCCCGATCACGAAGGCGATTTTGGCATACTCTTTACCTTTGATCGTAATTGTCGTATCTTTTTTCCGCTTTGCATCGCGATGGATATCAATCAGATATTCCAAATCTTTGTTAGTGGCCAATGCCGTCTGGACTGACTTTCGGGATTCTTGATAGGATTTGGTATAATTCAATCCTTTATTATTGAGATTTCCCATGATATCCGTTTTATCGAGCGAGGAACCAATCCCCTTATCAGCCAGATCTTCAACCATCCTTTTCCCGAGTTTCGTAATATTGATTTTAGAATGGTAGGCCAGATCCGGATTGGTCACGCCTTTTAAATAAGGAAGGTACGATTCCCGGTTATGGCTATGATAAATCTCGACCACTTTCCGGCCATTGGTCGTTTGATTCGGCTGATTGGCCACTCCTTTTTCCGGTTCTTCAATCTCATCCAGGTTTTGCAGGGATGCATCCCTTTCTTCATTCAGGACGTCTACTGGCGGTGAGGATTCATACGGCATATTCGTATAATTCGTCCCCTCCCCAGCCACGAGGATTTCATTATCAAAAATCGAGAAGCCAGGAAGTTCGCGGCCAAGTAAACTTCGCGGGTCCTCAAATGAAATGTTAGTCGAGACTTTTATCAATTGATTCGTGATCACCGATTCCTGCTTACCTTCTGGCAGGGCATTAAAAAAATAATGATTTTCATTTGCCAGCATCGCGAACAGCATTTTTCCTGAAAATTGGTTCGCAACGGTATGTACGGAATTCGAGGATATCCGATATTCCGGTCTTAGGGAAGTCATGACCCCGCTGACTGAAAAAACAAAAAGAAGCAAGGCGAGAATACCTAGAAAAGTTTTTATTATTGTTGATCCGTGAATGGCTGTTATGATTCCTGGCGAATTTCTTCTTTTCATTCTTCCACCCTCTCTATAGCTTGTCTATTAATACCTATGACTTTGCTAGAAAGGGTAGAACACCATTTTTGGGCACTTAAAATGATTTAACGGGTATAGTAACCGGTATTTTCTTGATTTATTGAATGATGCAGCGCTGCATTTAACCCATTGGCTATCAAATTGGCCATATCCTCAATGAAAACATCCACTTCCTTCGGTGTAACCATTAAATTTTGGCCAAGCGGTGACAGCACCTCATATATCAATTTCCGTTTCTCTTCATCAGGGAGGACACCTATCATCCCCAAGAAGGTTTGGCGTTCCTTTTCGCCTGGCATATCCTCTTCGGTCAGCTTTGTACGTTTTCCAAAACTGAATCCAGCGGGTGCCAATGAACGTGATGGTCTGTCCCCTTCATTCAATTCCTTGCCAAAATGCTTCAATATATAATCAATCGTATCACTGGCAATGGATACGGCATCTACTACGGTTGGTATTCCAATAGCTATAACAGGAACTCCCAGTGTTTCCTGACTCAATTCTTTTCGTTTATTTCCCACACCAGAACCTGGATGGATGCCTGTATCCGTAATTTGAATCGTTGAATTCACACGGTCGATCGAACGGGCAGCCAAGGCATCAACGACGATCAGGAAATCAGGGTTACTTTTTTCGATGACCCCTTTTATGATGTCACTCGTCTCGATTCCCGTAATCCCCATCACACCAGGGGAAATCGCACTGACCGGGCGATAGCCTTCCTTGACGGACTCCGGCTGCAATTCGAACAAATGCCTCGTGACTACAAGATTCTCAACGACAGCAGGCCCTAGAGCATCGGGAGTAACATTCCAATTACCAAGTCCGACAACTAAACAACTGCTTTCTTTGGTGATTTTATTCCGTTGCAAGAAGTAAGCCAGTTCGTTGGCAAACACCTTTTCCACCCGCTGCTGGGTATCCGTATCCTGCTGGCGGATCCCCTGGACTTCGATGGTCAAGTAGCTGCCCTTTTTTTTACCGATTTCTTTTTCCCCCTCAGCCGTGACCTCGACTAAGGATACCTTCAGATCATCCACTTCTTTTTCCTTAATAATGACCCCTTCGATTCGGGATACATCCACTTCCTCAACAACACCTTTATGTTCAAGGGCAATTTCCTTTGCTTCAATCGCCAAATCTGTTCGAATTCCGTATTCTCTAAGGTCCAAATTATTTTCCATAACGGCCTCCTGATGTTTGAATTGATATCTAATCTAGTAATTTCCATAGTCTCTCTTAAACATTCTGTCGTTTTTGCTTTTTTATTATTCATTTTTTTGGTACAATGAACCATGACGAGATGAATTTATTCCTGAAATTATAATTCCTTTTCGATTCTCAATCTGAAGTATTGCATATTTATGAGCAGTCTGATAGAATATCACTTGTGCTATTTGATATGGATTTGAAAAGTCGAGTTCATATAATCTCGATTTCTTT
Source organism: Peribacillus sp. YIM B13481 (assembly GCF_042787985.1). NCBI lineage: Bacteria > Bacillati > Bacillota > Bacilli > Caryophanales > Bacillaceae > Peribacillus > Peribacillus sp. YIM B13481. Next base: position 26,632 of record NZ_JBHZPE010000003.1, on the reverse strand, counting down.
GTAGGAGGTGAACGGAATGCCAAACATTAAATCTGCTATTAAACGTGTAAAAATTAACGACAAAAAACGCGTTCATAACATTACTGTTAGATCAACTATGCGTACTACAGTGAAAAATGCTGAAGTTGCATTAGCTGGTGAAAACGTTGAAGCTGCTAAAGAAGCTCTATTAACAGCTGCTGTGAAATTAGACAAAGCTGCATCTAAAGGATTAATCCATAAAAATGCGGCAGCCCGTAAAAAATCTCGTTTAGCGAAAAGACTTAACGCTCTTAACGCATAATGACAAAAAATTAAACGATCCAATTGGATCGTTTTTTTTGTGCGTGTTTTTTTGTTCAAAAAAGGTGACAGGGTTTCTGCCACCTTTTTTATCATCTAATTTTCATCTAATTTTCAAGAGCAGCAATTCAAGTGTTATCGCCTTATCTGCCTGTCCAGTCTTCATTTTATAATCCGCCTCCGCTAAGTCGTTCATGATGCTCAACAGCTCGCGTTCCTGGAATTTTCCCGTCTTTTCAAGTGCCAGCTTTACCCTGTAAGGGTGCACCTTCAGTTGTCCTGCAATTTTTTGCTGGCTATAGCCTTGACGTGAAAGCTCTTTCACCTGATACATTAACCTGACCTGTCCCGCCATAACACTCAATATCTTGATCGGCTCTTCATTCTGCCTGAGAAGATCGTGTAAAATCGTCATGGCACTCTCCATCTTCCGCTGCAAAACATGGTCAACAAGCGTGAAGATATTCTGCTCAAGGGATTTAGCGACCAGCTTTTCCACTACCTCGACCGTAATGTGTTTATCAGCTTCAGCATAAAGCACCATTTTATCCAATTCATTTGTTAGCATCATCAGATTCGTTCCTGCAAGTTCAAGTAAAAGCTCTGTAGCTTGTTCATCTATTTGGACGGAAGAGGCTGCGACCCGCTCCTTCACCCACCCCTTTAATTCATGGTCACCAAGCTTCTTTGCCTCAACGAGAACCGCCTTACGCTTCAGTTCCTTGGTGATTTTTTTCCGTTCATCCAGTTTCTCATAAGGTGCGGTCAACACGACAATAGAATAAGGAACGGGATCAGCCAAATAGGCTTCAAGCCTTTTCACATTATGTTCAACTCTTGACTTCGTTTTTTCAGCTGTCAGAAAAAATGGGTTTTGCATGAAAACAAGACGCCTTTCCCCGATAAACGGGAGGGTTTCAACATCTTCAAGCGCTGTTTCAACAGGCGTCTCTTCCAAATCAAATTGAGAAAAGTTAAAATCCATCTCATCTTCGTGAAGGACATTCTCGATCAATAGCTGCTTCGTTTCATTAATTAGATAGGCCTCCGTTCCATATAACATGTATACTGGCGCGAATTGCCCTTTTTTTATACTTTTCCATACGTCTAATACCAATAGAATCCGCCTCTTTTTTATGTATTCTTCTCTAATGGTATAGGTGGATGGACCATTTGACAAGCTATAAAGGGAACTAGCCCTCTAAAGGGCTAATTCCGGATCTATATGAACACTTTCAAGAAAGGCCCGGGTAATCTCCCTTGAAAGCGGGTAAAGTATTCATGTAGAATTCAAAAATCGAGCTTTGCTTTTTGGCTTGCTTTGTTTGTACTTTTATTTTGACCTCAAAATCCCAAACTATTTGTGACAACTCTTGTCAGTAAAGGAAATGAAGAAGTGTAGCCTGTAGATTTTTTTTTGGTAATGTTTTATACTATTAGCAGAAATAGGAGGGGTAAACAATGAACGAATTCGAAAAGAATGTCCAATCAAAAACAGATGACGTCGCTGATTCCGCTATGGGATTCATCGGTTCTTTTGTATTTTTCGCCGCCATGTTCACCATAGCTGTCGTCATTAAAGCTGTCGGATCCTGATTTCATTTACTACATGCACTTATTTTTCCTGAAGGAGGCTGCCGTTGCAGTCTCTTTCTTATTGATTTTCTACATACTATGGAAGAGTCTTCCGAAAGGTTCCTTTACTTTTATAATACTTGTAAATAATAGCTCCATCCTCATCCGTCCTGAACACCTTAATGCCATTTCCCTCCAGATTTCCAATTACGTCTCCATGAGGGTGACCGTAGCGATTATCCTTTCCAACTGAAATAAGCGCAGCTTTCGACTGTAGCTGTTCAAGGAAGGGCGTGGAAGAAGATGTTTTACTGCCATGGTGACCAACCTTCAAGATATCCGCCTGCAGCTGCGGAAATGTGCTTAACAGTTCCCTTTCCCCCTCTTCTCCCATATCTCCAGTCAATAGCCATGACAATCCCCCAAGCTTTGCTAATAGAACTATCGAGGAATCATTCTTATCCTCTTTTTTTTCATATGGACTTAGCACGGAAAACGCAGCTTCGCCCACTGCCCAATGATCCCCCCTCTTCGTAACCGTCATTTTAATCTTTTTAACTCTTGCAATGGACACAAAATCCAAATCCCGATAATGCTCTTCACTCCAGCCTCCAATAACAATCTCCCTCACCTTGAAATTTTCAATTAATTCCTTTGCACTTCCCATATGATCTGAATCTGCATGAGTTAAAATCAGTTTGTCCAAGTGCTGGATTCCCTTACTTTTCAATAATGGAATAATGATATCATCCGCCGTATTGAATTTCTTTCTCCTTTTTGCCCATGTTTCGATTGGAAATGTAATTTGCCCTCCCGTATCAATCAGATAATTACCGCGATTGAACGGCAGGATAATTAAAATGGAGTCACCTTGTCCAACATCGATTATCTGTACTTCACCAAAAGGTGAGAACCTTTGTAAATTATATTGAAAAAGCAAAAGGACAATCATGATTCCGCACCAGATTTTACATTTTTCAAAAGATTCATCCCAAGTCAGGTATAACCCTAAAAGGGAAATAACAAGTAATGTCATCATGATGAAAGGCGGTTTTCCAAACGTAATGGATGCAAGGGGCAAATCCGATACCGCATCCGCGGCTTTATTAGAGAGCATGAAAGTGAAGTTCAAAATTGATATGAGGGGTTGCCCCAGGGAAGGTAGCAATAAATGAATGAAAAGGGTAATCAGTGAAAATGGCAGCAAGATGATGGAATAAAGAGGAATATACAATACGTTCAAGAACACGCCAAGAAAAGATACTTCAAAAAAGTGAAAAAGTAAAATGGGAAGGGCAGCCAATTGGGATATGGAACTGATGATAAATAGCTGCATCGTTTTTTGCGGGTATTGTAAGAAAATGCTTGAAGACATGATAATGGAGAAAGTGACTGCGAATGAAAGCTGAAAGCCTATATCATAGAGCATATTAGGCTTAAAAAACAACAGTGCCATGTAAACCGATGCAATTGTGGCACCCGCCGAGATTCGCTTTTTGAACAGCAGGAGTAAAAAGAAAAGCATAGCCATTAAACACGATCTAACCACTGATGGGCTAGCACCTGAAAGTATCATGTAAATTGGAAGGAAAATCAGAATGGCCACCATCATATTTTCCCTTGTAATTCCAACCCTGATGCCAAGATAAAATAACATTCCCGTTAAAAAACTTACATGAAGACCGGAAATCGCCAGTAAATGAACCAGACCCAACCGCTGATAATTAGTAAGGTCGACTTCATCTATATCTGTCTGGTCGCCGAATATGAGAGCTTTGACAAAACCGCTCGATTCTTCCGGAAAGTGTTCACTAATATACCCAACTCCCTTCATTCGCAAATTACGAATCGAAACGACAATCGAGTTTCCAACCTCTTGGCATTCTCGAAATGAAATGGAATCAGCTTTAAATATCCAATGGGTGCCTTGTCGCAAAAGATAACGCTGGTAATCGAAACTGTTTTCATTCCTGTTTTTGTCAGGAACTTGCAAATTCCCTTCGGCCGGACATGATAAACCGATTCGCAGAAGCTGGCTAAGCTTTGCTTTTTCTTGTTCGGTGGTGATGTTATAACGAAGCATTAGCCGCTCGCCTTTCTCACTGCCAACGAATCCTTTTAATGAATTTCCATCAATATTCGGTGGATCGGTAAATGTGATGATGAATCGACTTTCCGTTCCATGATATACAGAGTTGTTCCGGTGATCGGAGAAAGAGGCAGCCCCTAAGAAAATCCCCATGATCACTAAATGAACGCTAAGGGCCTTTACGCTCAACCCGACCGATAAATAAAGGAAACAGAGAAAAATAAGGATAATGATCAGCTGCCCTACATGTAAAAATGAATGGGCCGAAACCCCAAATGTGGCCGAAACGGCTAATAAGATAAGGTGTCTAGCCATGCCTGCCCCCCATCCTATTTAATTGTCAAATATCTGTTTGGCCTGCTTTTCCAGCTCCAATACAGCTTCTTTTCCCAGACCTGTTCGTTCAAGTTGAGCTAGCAACGAGAACACAAAGTCCTTTTTCTCTTTTCCATTAACATCTATGGCCCCTTTCGCTTCGACCTTTTCTGTCTTGACACCAGCCTGTTTAAATAACTCCAGGGCATATGGATGGTTTTTGTAATCCTCCGCATAATAAACAGCTTTGATTCCAGCTTGGATGAGTGATTTACAGCACTGAAGACATGGAAAATGTGTCACATATATTTCTGCCCCATCAGCTGGCACTCCAAATTTCGCACATTGTAAAAGTGCATTCATTTCAGCATGTATCGTTCTGACACAATGATTATCAATTACATAACAGCCATCATCAATACAGTGCGTCCCTCCTGCAATGGACCCATTATATCCTCCCGCAATGATCCGGTTATCCCGGACGATCGTCGCTCCTACAGCGAGTCGTGTACATGTGCTTCTTAAAGCTAATAAATGGCTTTGCGCCATGAAATATTGATCCCAACTAATCCTGTTCATGTTGTATCCCCTTACTCCCTAGAATGATTTTCTTCAATTTTACCCTCTTCCTGTCCATTTGTGTAGCAAATTCAATCATTCATTGCACCGAAATGGAATCCTGTAACTTTTCAAACGTTTTATCGCCGATTCCCGATACCTTCTTCAATTCATCTACCTGCTTGAATTTCCCCACTTTTTCCCTGTATTCCAGGATCGCAATCGCTTTGGATGGTCCAATTCCCGTCAGTGTTTCCAAATCTTCCTGCGTAGCTGTATTCAAGTTCATCTGTCTCCCTGACGGCCCCTTAGCGGCGGCATTACCAGGCGGACCGACTTGTATATCCTCCAAGATTCCCTTGTCTTCTTCACCTATTTCCGGTACATAGATGACCATTTGGTCTTCAACGATTTGGGCAAAGTTCACTTTATCCTTATCGGCCTTGTCCGTAAAACTGCCCGCATCTGTGATCAAATCGATTACCCGGTCACCTGCCTGGGCCGTAAATAAGCCTGGGGCCTGCACCGCTCCTTTAACATCCACTTTAATGATTACTGGTTCGGCAGGCGTTTCATTTTCACTTTGTTCGATTTTATCTTCATTTGCCGTAACAGCAAATATATCTTCCGTATCAACCGGACCTTTCCCTTGTTGCAAAAAAAAGTAAATTCCTGCTGCCCCAGATACCAACGCAACGGTAATCATCGCCATTTTCTTTTTTAAAATTTTTTCCATTCATTTTCCTCCTTGCTAGTTTTCGCACAATACATTGTCATAGGACAGATTAAAAATACATAGGGTTTCTAGGAGAATCAATCGCTTAAGTGAGAGGAGTTGATCGGCATTGAAGAAAATCGGTGTAATCGGAACCGGCAATATGGGGACCATTTTAATCGAGGCGTGGCTGGAGGCAAAAATATTGAATCCGGCTGATCTAATCATTACTAATCGAACAATTTCCAAAGCATTGACGCTGAAAGAAAAACACCCTGGTATCGGGGTTGCGGAGAGCGCTTCCGAAATCGTCCAGCAAGCGGACTTTATTTTTATCTGTGTAAAACCATTACAAATAGATAGCCTGTTGCAGGGAATCAAACATCATATAAAAAGGGATCAGCTGGTTATTTCCATCACAAGCCCTGTTTCAGTCTCCCAGCTTGAATCGGCAGTGAATGCCCCCTGTGCCCGTTTTATACCGAGCATAACGAACCGTGTGGGTTCAGGAGTATCGTTACTGAGTTTCAGCGAGAGCTGCAGTAAGGAGAAAATGTCAGCTTTATTTGATTTGGCCTCCGCCATATCGGCACCGGTCATTATTGAAAATGATATTACACGGGTAGCTTCCGATATCGTCAGCTGCGGTCCTGCCTTCTTCAGCTATTTAGCACAAGCTTTTATTGACGCGGCTTGCCAAACGACGAAGATAGATAAAGAAACCGCTACGACTTTGACTGAAAACATGCTGGTTGGCTTAGGGGAACTGCTTGGTAAAGGAGTTTATACATTGCCGACCTTGCAGGAAAAGGTTTGTGTAAAGGGTGGAATCACGGGTGAGGGGATCAAGGTTTTAGAAGCTGAAACCGGGGAAATGTTCCATCATCTTTTTCAAGCGACACATGAAAAGTTTGCAGAGGATCTTCACGAAGTTGAGAAGCAGTTCGGCCATCCTTATTAATATTCGTAACATATATCTCATTTCCTTCTAAAAATAAAAAAAAGAAGAGGTCAGACCTTCACTCGTACAGGGATGTACGAACGGGGATCTTGACCTCTTCTTTCATTTACTGGCTACAAACAAGATTCTTTCGGTTTCCGTTACAAGCGGTGCTTCTTCAAGATCCGCCAGTATTTCAGAAACCGTAAAACCTGCTTCCTTCAACCACTTTTTGTATTGTTCAACCGGATAGGTCCGTTGATAATGCAACTCATCAAAACGGTCGTACAGACCACTTTCATCGTCCCTCACGAAAAAACTTAAATCATGTTCCACACTGTAAGGTTCTTCCCCCGGGAAACAGTCCCATATATAGGATACTTCCTCATCATTGACAGCAAACGTATTATCATGAAAGATTTTTTCCATTTTATAAATCGAATGGATATCGAACAAGAATAATCCGCCATCCTTTAAATGCTCATGAACCCTGCTGAACGTTTTTACTATATCCGCCTCGTCGCGAAGGTAGTTCAGCGAATCACAAAAAATCGTGACACAGTCAAATTGACCAAGTCCCTCGAGTTCTGCCATATTCTGTTGGAAAAGTGGAATCGATAATCCAAGCCTCACCGCTTTTTCATTGGCAACAAGAAGCATTTCATCAGATAAATCCACGCCGGTGACTTCAAATCCGTGTTGTGCCAATTCAACGGTCATTTCCCCGGTTCCACAAGCTAAATCCAGGACTTTCCTCCCACCAATTCCGTACTGTTCCAGCTTCGCCGTAAGGATTAACAGCCATTTTTCATAGGGTGCGTCCTTCATCAATTCATCGTATACATAGGCAAAGCGTTCATAAGTCATGGAGTCAGTTCACTCTCTAGATCTTCAAAAGGTGCATCTCCCCATAAACGTTCAAGGTTATAATAGTTTCTTTCATCCTTATGGAAGATGTGGGCTACTACATCACCAAGATCCACAAGCACCCATTTCGCTTCGTCAAAACCTTCAAGACGTTTTACATTGATTCCTGATTCATCAGCTTTGCTCTTCATTTCACGAGCTATTGCTTGTACTTGTTTTTCAGAATTACCGTGGCAGATCAAAAAGTAATCCGCTACAAGGGAAATACCTTGCATATTCAATGCTACGATATCCTCCGCTCTTTTATCATCTGCCGCTTTTGCTGCAATTACAAGAAGTTCACGTTCAGTCATTACATCTTCTCCTTCAAATTCATGATCAAATCATTATATGTCTTAAATGTGTCAGGGTAAATTGCCTGATTTCTTTTCATTAAAAAAACAACTGTATTCCTTAAAGCCTGAATGACAGCATGATCCAAATTTCGCTTTGCTGTCAGCCTGACTTCGTCGACTCCAGGAAAAGAACGTCCCGGCTCAATATAGTCAGCAAGGTATATGACCTTATCCAAAAGGCTCATGCCAACCCTGCCAGACGTGTGATAGGCAATCGCATCCAATATTTCTACGTCAGTGATACCCGCTTCCTTTTTCACGAGAAAAGCCCCGACTGGAGCATGCCACAGCTCCATATCATAATCAAGTAACTCCGGCGCCATTTTTTCAGCGATTATTATTTGCTTCATTTCCTCTTTTGGACGAAATTTTGCATAATCATGGAAAATGGCTGCCAATTCTGCTTTTTTGACGTCGGCACCATACAGTTCAGCAAGTTCAATCGCTGATCCGACTACGCCCAAGGTATGAATGTACCGGCGCTCGGTAATTTGTTCTTTGACCAGCACCAATGCTTTCTCACGATTCATATAAACCATTCCCTTTAATATACTTCACCACTGGATCTGCTATTAAATATTTCACGGTTTTCCCCGTTCTTAGCTTCCTCCGTATCATGGAAGAGGAAATGAACATCTGAGGGACTTTCACCATCGTGATTGGGTATAGGGTCTTTTCATTATAACCGGGGCGCTTCACCCCAACGAAATTGACCATGTCCACCAGCTCGTCAATACGGTGCCAATTCGGTAAATACTCAATCATATCTGCGCCAATTATGAAATAGAACTCATTGGTTGGCTCAAGTTCTTTCAGCAATTTTATCGTATCATACGTATAAGATGTGCCTTTTCTTTCTATTTCAATACCTTCAATATAAAAAGATGGGTTTCCGGCTATCGCGTTTTCCAACATAGCCAGCCTGTCCATATCGGTTACTTCCTCCGATTTTTCTTTATGGGGAGGAACATGATTTGGCATGAATCTAATTTCATCTAGCTCAAGGGCATCCAACACTTCATTCGCTATTATTAAATGCCCAATATGTGGAGGATTGAATGTACCGCCAAGAATTCCAATTTTTTTCATAGATAGGTTCCTTAAGGTAATTTAAGTTGTTTGTTTTCTCTTGATTCTTTATACAGCACAATTGTGTTGCCGATAATCTGAACCAATTCCGCTCTTGCACCTTTTGATAAAGAACGTCCCACATCATTGCGGTCCTCTTCACAGTTTTGCAGGATGCTGACCTTTATTAATTCACGTACTTCAAGCGCCTCACCAATTTGCTTGATGAGATTATCATTGACCCCGCCTTTACCAACTTGAAAAATTGGATTGAGGTGATGGGCCTTTGATCGTAAAAATCTTTTCTGTTTTCCTGTTAACATGTGTTACCTCCTAGTTTGTTCAAGACAATCTCTGTCATTCTTGCTGTATCCGGCATAACGCCTGTCCATATCTCAAATGCAAGCGCAGCCTGGTTGATGAACATCCCCAGACCATTTTGCGTTTCCGCCCCTTTTTCCCGCGCTTCAAGCAGCAGCTTGGTTTGCAGAGGGTTATAGATGATATCACTGACGATTGCACCGGTTTTAAGCTGGTCGACCTTCAACGGTGAATGGTCCAATTCCGGACTCATTCCAGAAGAAGTCGTTTGGATGATTAAATCATATTGTGATAAGCTTTCTTCCGCTTCGATAATCGAGAGTGCCTTCGATACTTTATCATATGGGCAATCAGAAACAAGCTGGGCCGCTCTTTCCTTTGTCCGGTTTGCAATATCAACTTGTTTTACCCCTTCTTTAACAAGAGTAAAATAAATCGCACGCGCAGCACCGCCCGCTCCGATCACTAACGTTTTTTTAGCCTTAATGTCACCTGATATTTCATCGCATAAAGATTTGAAAAATCCTTTTCCGTCTGTATTATACCCTATAAACCGACCATTTTTGTTAACAACCGTATTTACAGCCCCGATTGCCAGGGCCAGTTCATCCACCTCATCAAGGAAAGGGATGATTGAAGTCTTATGAGGAATCGTGATGTTAAACCCTTCTATACCAAGGGCTTTCATGCCTTTCACGGCATCGTTCAAACCTTCTTTCGTCACATGAAAATGATGATAAACCGCTTCTATATTTTCTTTTTCAAATGCATCATTATGAATGTCCGGGGACATCGAATGTGCAATTGGATCTCCCATTACCCCATATATCTTTTTCATAGACTAGACGACCCCTATATTTAGATTAATGATTTACGAACGATCACATTGACACCCTTAGGGACATGTGCAACGATTTTCGCTCCTGGCTCATTGACCGTAACCCAGCCAAGTCCAGAAAACACAATATCCATTTTACCATCTTTCAAGGAGAATTCATGTGGAATCAGCTTCGGAAACTCCTCGATTTGTTCAGGGCGTGGGGGCGTCAATAATTCCCCGGCATGGTTTTTATACAATTCATCGGCATTTTCCAATTTCGTACGGTGGATATTCAATTCATTCGAAAGGTAGCAAGTGAGTGAACGCCTTCCGCCTGAGACATAGTCCAACCGGGCCAATCCACCGAAAAATAGCGTCTGCCCTTCATTCAGTTGGTACACTCTCGGCTTGATTTCCTTCTTCGGCATAATCACCTTGAAGTCCCGTTTGTCCACATAATGAGCCATTTGATGATGATTAATGATACCTGGTGTATCAATCAAAGCCTGTCCATCATCCAAAGGAATTTCGATCATATCCAGGGTTGTGCCTGGGAAGTGGGATGTCGTGATGATATCACCTTCACCACTCACTTCTTTTATAAGACGGTTGATGAAAGTCGATTTACCTACATTCGTACAGCCCACGACATAGACATCCTTTCCTTTGCGATACCGCTCAATCGCATCAGCCGCTTCAAGGATGTGTTTTCCCTTTTCCGCACTGACAAGCAGGACATCAATCGGGTTAAGCCCCAATTCCTTGGACGATTGCTTCATCCAATTGATCAACTTGTTCGGTTTTACTGATTTAGGCAATAAGTCGACCTTATTACCGATCAAAAGAACATCATTTCTTCCGACAAATCGATGCAGGCCCGGAAGCCAGCTTCCATTGAAATCAAAAATATCGACGATTTTGACGATTAAAGAATCGGTTTCGCCTACTTTATTCAAGATTTTCAAGAAGTCATCGTCAGTTAAGGATACATCCTGAACTTCGTTATAATGTTTCAATTTAAAGCAGCGCTGACATACGATGCTCTCTTTTTCCAGGGCTGATTTAGGGGCAAAGCCCAACTCCTTCGGATCTTCCGTCTGGACCTTCACACCACAGCCGATGCACACTAATTCTTGATGATTGTTCAATTGTGATCCTCCCATTCTATCATTCCTTTTCGTTTAAAAAATGCCATGATCTTTCTTTCAAAATAACGATTGATCTTCGTTCTGAATTCGTCGGTCTGCGCAACAGGGACCACTAAGATCGTATGGAACCCGCCTCTGTTCCCTCCCAATACATCCGTCAATAATTGATCGCCGATTACCACCGTTTCTTCTAACTTCAATCCCATCGTCTTACGGGCTTTATGGAAAGCTCTTGCCATCGGTTTTCTGGCCTGGAAGATAAACGGAATGTGAAGCGGATCGGAAAAAGACCGAACCCGTTTTTCATTATTATTGGACACAATCGTCACTAAAATCCCATGATCCCGCATATTGTCGAACCATTTGATTAAATCGGGGGTGGCTGTTGGCCTGTCCCATTCAACGAGAGTATTATCCAAATCGGTAATGACTCCCTTTATCCCTCTTTTTTTCAATTCTTGAGGATCTATATTAAAAATGCTTTTAACATGTTCACTCGGCAAAAATAATTTAAGCATATTGGCACCTCTATATTTTCGTTAAAATTTACCGTCTCCATCATATCGAATTTTCGGCTCACTTTCAAAAAAAATTAGGAAAGAAGGTCTGACGGTAAAAAAACATCATAATGTATGTTTTCTAATATGGAAAGGCATTTTTTATTAAAGAATGGGAAATTAGCAGGTAAACCAGACCCAAAGAACTAATTATTCCTAAAAGATTTCGACAAAAATTTCATATATCCAACCTGTGGATAACTTTACTAACATTATCCATACTGATGTGCATCATTTCGTTCACCTTGTAAACAACTTAACCACAGGTTATCCACTTTTAACTGTGGATAACAGAACGATTGTTCTCCAAGTTTATTTCTGATACAGTAGGGGTACATCAAGGAAGACTTATCAATATATGCAAGTAAACACCAAATTATTCCTCGCAATCCCTACTGGAGGTGAGCAGCCGTATATGGCGTTCTGATGCAAAAACTATCTGATGACCTGTTGCTGGAATCCTATTTTAAAGCGCAGAATTTAAAGTTAAGTACCGATTTCATCCGCCTCATAGAAACGGAAATTCATCGAAGATCCTTAACACATAAAATCCGATCAATATTCTAATATGAAATACATAGGCTGACATCAAATGTCAGCCTTCTTATTTTTCATTTGAAGTTAGACGGGTCTCATGAATCCGATTGTTTCACCGACACGGACATCAGCGGGGATGGTTATGTTTCCTTCAAGTTCAAAACTGCCTTTTTCAAAAAGAAGGACCACTGTCGACCCAAAGCTGAAATAAGAAAATTCCTGTCCTTTTTCCAATTCATCCGATTCATCAGTAATGACGATCGAATTTATGAACATGGCTCCAACTTTCACCATTGCCAGACTTCCCGCTTCATTTTGAAGTTCAGTTATTGTACGATAATTTTTTGCCAAAGGCTCTTTTCCATATTTCATTCCCCATTTATTAACGGGGTACGATTTCCTTCCAAGAGTCCAGCGTTTGACCACGGAGCCCTTGATTGGTGCATGGATCCTGTGGTAATGACTCGGGCTTAAGTATAACACGAGATATTTGCCGCCTATGTACTTTTCCAAAAAAAGCTCATCCCCGAGCATCTCCTCCATTGAATACACCTTTCCCTTAACGACGATCTTTTTATCAGCGCGTATCTCCCCTGAATCCTCGAGTACACCGTCGACGGGAGAAGCCACTGCAGAAGGAGCTGCCGTAATAGGCCTGGCGTCCGCCTTTAACCGCCTTGTAAATAGCTCATGAAGATTCGTATACCCTTTTAAATCCTTACCAAATTCTTGTTGATTAAGGTTGAAAGTTTTTACATATAGTAAAATCAAGGGCCTGCTCCAACGAGATTGGCTAAAATGCTTTAATAAACCTGATGAATACCGACCATTCGTCAGTTCAATAAGAATGCGATACAAAGACTGATACAAATAAAACCACTCCAAATTGTAAAATTATTCAAAAATTACTTGCATAAATTGTGTTAAATAAAATATTATTATATAATAAATACTTATGTTTATTATATTTTGTTTTATTTTGTTTCATTTGAAAGGAGTGAAAAGATGTTTTTATTACACGCCCTAGATCAAACCATTAAAAAAGTGAAAGCACAAACAGCAAATATACTTACTTTAATTAATTTATCCCTTGGTGGATTTGCGATAATTGCCGTGATGCATGGCCAATTGAATTTAAGCCTGCTTTTAATCTTCTTGGCTGCCCTTGCAGATCGCTTTGACGGTATGGTTGCACGAAAGTTTAACATTGAATCGGAATTGGGTAAGCAACTTGATTCCATGTGTGACATCATTTCTTTTGGCGTCGCACCAGCCCTATTATTATACCAAGGAATATTAATAGAATTCGGGGCACCTGGCACACTATTCACGGTTTTCTATATTGGCTGTGGCGCATTTCGCCTCGCCCGCTTCAATATAAGTGAAAGCAATGGATATTTTACAGGAGTTCCCATTACAGTTGCAGGCTGCATCGCTACCTTAAGTTTTCTCGCTATCCCGTATTTTCATCCGGTCTTTTTCTTATCCCTCATGATTATATTATCATTACTCATGGTCAGTCCATTTAAACTAAAGAAAGTTTAAATAAGAAAGCGGATGTCCTTAACTCGGACATCCGCTTTTTTTCGTTCATATTCACCTTAAACTTATTTATGCCTTTCGGACAAGCGGATCGGTCAAACGCATGAATTCTTCTACATCCTTCATACAGGCATTAACCGCTTCTTCCCAAAAATCCCGGGTCGTCAAATCGACGCCTAAATGTTTGTCTGCCAAATCCTCGACCTTCATCGAACCAGTATCCTTTAATAGGGCGATATATTTTTCTTCAAATCCTGCCGGTTCTTTCAGGGCATTCGCGTAAATGCCTAATGAGAATAAGTAGCCGAATGTATACGGAAAATTATAAAATGGTACACCTGTAATATAGAAATGAAGCTTTGAAGCCCAGAACGTTGGATTATAATCACTTAATGCATCACCATAAGCTTCTTTTTGTGCATCAACCATCAGTTCATTCAATCGTTCGGCACTGACATATCCTTGTTTCCTCTCATCATAAAATCTTGTCTCGAATAAGAAACGGGCATGGACATTCATCAATAATGTTACGGAACGCTGAATTTTATCTTCTAAAAGAACCAGCTTTTCTTCCTCACTGGCCGCTTCCTTCACAGCTGCATCCGATACGACCATTTCAGCAAAAGTAGAGGCGGTTTCAGCCACGTTCATTGCATATGATCGGTTCAATGGATGGATTTCCCTCATCGCATAAGAATGGAACGCATGCCCCAATTCATGGGCCAATGTCGATACATTTGAAGGGGTACCCGAGTACGTCATGAAAATTCTTGACTGCTTATTTAGTGGAAAGCCCGTGCAAAAACCGCCTGGCCTCTTACCTGGTCTGTCCTCCGCTTCAATCCAGCTGTCCTCAAAAGCTTTTTGGGTGAAGTTTGCTAATTGAGAGCCGAATTTAGAGAATTGCTGTATGATGAAGTCTGCACCTTCTTGATAATCCATTACTTTGGACTCTGCTGTAACAGCGAGCGGTGCATCCAAATCCGCCCAACTTAATTTATCCAAATCAAGTAACTCTGCCTTCCTTTGCAAAAATCGCACAAGCGGCTCCTTATGATCGGCAATTACATTCCACATGCTTTCGAGGGTTTCTTTTTTCATCCTCCCTATTTCCAGAGGCTCCTTCAAAATATCATCCCAGCCCCTTTTATCATTCACACTGAGACGAAATCCTGCTAAGTGGTTCAAAGTCCGGGCAAAAAGGTCACTTTTCCCTCCCCAAGCTTGTTCCCAAGCAGTAAATAATTCTTTCCGTGCCTTTCCATCAGGATCCGAAAATTTATTCGCCGCTTGGCCTACAGAAAGATTTTCACCCTTATGGGGGATAGTCATTGAACTAACGATCGTATCATACATTTGGCTCCAGCCTTCGAAACCGTCCATGGACAATTGAGTGATTAATGATTCTTCCTTAACTGAAAGCTTTTCCTTTGCCCGTTCTCGACGTTCGTCCAATACGAATTTCAATTCATTCAATGGTTCTTTTTCAAGGATTTCTTTAAAAAACGCTTCATCAAGCTGTATCAACTTTTCATCCAGCTTACTTAACACCATTTTTAGTGAAGCGACTATCTTCATTTGTTTGATCCGCAGCTGACCTGCCTTTTTATCCTGCGCATTTTGAGCTTCCAGGCATCCGATGAAAGCACCGGCCTGAGACGATTTCATATTTGTATTTTTAAAAAAATCAAATGCCTGAATTAAACTTCCATCATCGTTTCCTTCTGGATTGATATTGCTAACAAGCCGGTCCAATTCCTGTACCTCTTCGTTAATTTCATTTAAGAAAAGCAGGAACTCCTTAGAAGAGCTTCCCCCTTTAAAAAAGATATCCAAATCCCACGTCAAAGCATATCCCATACTGCATTGCCCCCTTTTTATCAATAAGCCTATTATAGAGCTTTATTCAATATTTTTCTAATTAAAAAGAATTTTCAGTATACTTTAGAACATTTTTGTTTATCCCACAATAAAAGCATGATATGATGAATATATTCTTCGGAAAGGGGTGGTTGATTGTATGAAATTCTTTATCCACTTGTCTGCTGTCGTCCTAATTCTATGGACACTGCCGATACAGTTCCATCATCACGGACAGCAGCTAACCCTTGAAGAGCACATTGATGTTCATCACTGGGAAAAGGCCGACAAGAAACTGCCTTTCGTCCCTTTCCTTAGTTCCTGGCAGTCCATTATCATTATTATCATTTTTGAATTTTCCATTTTAAGTTTCCTTTATTTTCATTCAAATCTTCGCCGACGATATCTCGGTCCAGTTTTTTTTCAGGCGAATTACGTTGCCACACACTCTGACATTTTATAAAAAAAATAAAATCGAGGAGTGATTTATATGTGGTTCAGACTAATAATGATAGGGGTATTTTCTTTAACCGCTTCACGCATGTTCCTTTTTCAGGGGATCGAGATTTATAATGCTTTTGCAGATTTGATCAGAAATAAATATTAAAAAATAGAGTGCGGGGGAATTCCCCCGCACTCTTTTGAATTTTAGCATTCCTATCCTTTTGCTTTCTTTTCCTTCTCTTTTTCTGCCCTGTAAAATTCGTGAAACATCTTCATCAAGGCACGCTTTTCGATCCTTGATACATAACTGCGGGAAATGCCAAGCTCTTTAGCGATTTCACGCTGGGTTTTTTCCTTTTTTAAATCCAGTCCGAACCTGCCTACAATGACTTCCTTTTCCCGTTCATCCAAAATATCAATATACTTTTTCACTTTTTCAATTTCCATATTAAGCTGAATCGTATCAATGACATCTTCCGATTCCGATTTCAGTACATCAATTAAACTGATTTCATTTCCTTCTTTATCCTGACCGATTGGATCATGCAGGGAAATATCTTTTTTCGTTTTCTTAGTCGCTCGTAAATGCATCAAGATCTCATTCTCAATGCATCGCGCCGCATATGTGGCCAGCTTCGTACCCTTCCCATCCGAATAACTCTCAATGGCCTTTATCAAACCAATTGTTCCTATTGAAATCAAATCCTCTGTATCTTCGCCCGTATTCTCGAATTTCTTGACGATATGGGCAACAAGTCTGAGATTATGCTCGATCAGGATGTTACGGGCATCACCATCTCCCTCACTCATAAGCTTCAGATATTTCTTTTCATCCTGAGATGACAAGGGCTGGGGAAAAGCGTTGTTTTTGACATAGGAAACTAATAAGTAAAATTCTTTGATAATATAGCCGACAGCTGTAAGTATTCCGGGCATTGGTTTCATCCCCCGTTTCTTTGGTTCCCTATTCATACCTATGCAACGGTGGGCTTGTACGTGTCTGTCCCACTGAAAGAAATCATGAAAGTATTAAATGTTCAAACCAGAATGGATGAATTCCCAAACGGACGAATACAAACGTACATATAATGAAAGTGAATTTTTAAGGAAAGGGGGGGTTTTAGGATGGGATATAATTTGGGACCATACGGGTACAGCTATGGTTATCCGCCTCCTGCACCTTGTAATGAAGGATTCGATTACTTGTATAGTTATGGCCTGTTTATTGTCCTCTTGATTTTATTGCTCATTTTCGGGTTTTGGTGGTTCCCGGGATGTGGGTTTGGTTATGGCGGACCAGGTCCGTGCTGCTGATGCAAACAAAGAAAAAAACTCGGCCAGAGTGCCGAGTTTCCCCTTTTACATATTCATTTCAGCGGCTGATAGGCTCAACGGAGACATTGACGGATATCTCAGTTCCGATGACCTCAGTGTTAATTAGCGTCATCCACATTGAGAACATGATGAATCACTCCTCACCTCGATTCATCATGTTTCCAACATCCTTTTCCGCTGTTTAGGTGAACATTTTTTTATACAAACCATGTCTATACTGTGAAACGTCGGCAAAGCCGTTAGCCGGTATCCTTCTCCTGCCAATAGCAACGCTTCTCTCCTTTTGCATTTACCAATTTATCCATATTACCCTCCCACCTTTCTTAAAAATCATTAATGGAATACCAACCTCATATCTCTTTAGAAAAAAGGACGATGCTTCAGCGCTTTATCTAGATGTTCTTCTCGGATCTTGTGGATTCTCTCCTGTTGCAAACATTCCTCGGCAGTCATTTTTTTCAATTTAATCGTGATGGTGAAGAAAAGCATATTCAGTGTCATAATATCACCTCCTTTAAGGGAGCGGCCCAACAAAAAGGCATAAAAAGGCCGCAGAAAGTTACGTCCTCCTGCGGGATTTTTTAAATATAAAAAGGCCGCAGGATAAAACACTTCTCCCTGCGGCCGCTATGTCTGAATGATTAATAAAGCCAAATTGCTTTAGAAATATTCCGCTTGGCACAGGTCGAATGGTATGTGATTGTTATTTGAAACGGACCGGCTAATCTGATTTGTGACGATTCCATATAAATACAATTTCATTTTACTCGACCTCCCTTTGGAATATTTTATATTACCTGGTAAGTATATCCACAAATTCAATATTTGTAAACGGCTTTTGCCCATTTTTTTGAAATCTCTTTCTTTCTTCCTATTTTCTCTTAGCCATTATCACTTAAATGAGGCAATGGGTAGGATATATCTGCCCATATAACAGGCAATAACGTAAGATAAACAAAAAAACCTGATTCTTGAAAGAATCAGGTTTTCTTCTATTGTTGTAAAGAGTCCTGGTCATCCATTTCCGCCAGGGTCTTTTTATATTTTTTGGATAATCGGAAAAATACTATGGATATGCCAAGGAACATGATTGTCGCTCCCATATAGACATATGTGTCAATCATCGCTTTGTCGCCAGTGGGAAGGATGGTTCCTAAATAGAAGAACGAGCCGACACATAGCAAGGTGATCGCAAATTGTTTAAAATCGACCATTTTCGAACGCAGCACTGCAGCTGTTTGTTTTTTGCGGTTTTTCATGCCATTCCACCTTCTTTCAAGCTAATAAGATATCGATATCTCATTTTACCATATTCATTCCAAATGACAGGGTGTAAATAATGGCAGCAAGCTATGAAGCGGTCCCTCTTCCGATTTATCCTTTTAGCGCTTGTTCCAAGTCTTCCAATAAGTCTTCAACGTCTTCCAGACCAACTGAAATACGAATCAACCCATCTGTTATTCCAAGCTCTGCACGGCGCTCTGCCGGAATCGAGGCATGCGTCATCAAGGCCGGAATCGAAATTAAGCTTTCCACTGCCCCTAGACTTTCAGCAAGTGTGAAGAATTTCACTTTACTCAAAACCGATTCGGCTTTTTCGGCACTGCCGACATCGAATGAAACCATACCGCCGAAGCCACGCGATTGTTTTTTTGCAATATCATGGTTTGGATGGTTTTCAAGACCTGGGTAATAGATTTTCGAAACGCCTTCATGCCCGGATAGGAAACGGACGATACGAGATGTATTTTTTTCATGTTCTTCCATTCGAATTCCCAGCGTTTTAATTCCACGCATTAGCAACCATGAATCTTGGGGCCCTAGCACGCCCCCTGTAGAGTTCTGGATGAAATGAAGGTCATTGCCAAGTTTTTCATCATTCACCACGACAAGGCCCGCTACAACATCGCTGTGTCCCCCCAGGTACTTCGTAGCGCTATGAAGCACGATATCGGCTCCAAGTGTAAGTGGATTTTGCCAATATGGCGTACTGAAGGTATTATCCACAATGGTGAGGATGCCGTTTTCTTTAGCTATTTTTGATACCGCCTCTAGATCAGTGATCTTCAATAATGGGTTCGTCGGGGTTTCAATGAAAAGTGCCTTCGTATTATCCCTGATCTCTTTTTCGATCGAGTGTATGTCACTCGTATTGATGAACGTAGCTTCCACCCCGAAGCGGTTAAGAACTTTCGTGATGACCCGGAAGGACCCTCCATAAACGTCATCTGTCATCAATACATGATCACCTTGACTGAACAGCATCATGACCGCCGTCATCGCTGCCATTCCTGACCCGAAGGCGAATCCTCTTTCTCCTTCTTCGAGGTCCTTGATCAATTCCTCGAGGGCATGGCGGGTTGGGTTGCCCGTACGGGAATATTCATATCCCCGATGATTCCCCGGACCATCCTGCTTATAGGTGCTCACTTGATAAATCGGCACCGAAACCGCGCCTGTTTTTTCATCACCAAAAATGCCGCCATGGATCAATTGTGTTTTTTTTCTCATTTTATATACCCCCCTGATAAATTTTTTTGCTTAAGTATCGTTCACTGGAATCCGGAAATACGACGACGATATTCGTCCCCCGGTCAGCCTTGGCCGCTTCTTTCATGGCCGCTGCAAATGCCGCGCCGGAAGAACTGCCGACAAGCAAGCCTTCTTTCATCGCCAATTCCTTCACCATATGGAAAGCGTCACGATCACTTATCGTATGAATCTGATCAAAATACGTCTCATCCATATAAGCAGGTAAAAATTCCATCCCTATCCCCTCGGTTTTATGGGGTCCTGCTTCGCCTCCGTTTAAAATCGATCCTTCTGGTTCGACTATGACCGTTTTGACAGAAGCTGCATTCTTTTCTTTTAAATATCGCGATGTTCCCATGAATGTCCCTCCCGTTCCTGCTCCGGCAACAAACACATCTACATCGCCATCCATCTGTTCCCATATTTCAGGTCCCAGCGTTTTATAATAGGCATCAGGATTGGATGGGTTGGCAAACTGTTGGGGACAATAAGATCCTGGAATTTCAGCCAGCAGTTCCTTAGCCTTCGCAATCGCTCCTGTCATTCCTTCCTCTGTCGGGGTCTGGATCACTTTGGCCCCAAGGGCACGCATCAATTCCTGTTTCTCGGCACTGAATTTCTCCGGAACACAAAATATCACGTCCACTCCACTGTTTATTGCCGCCAACGCCAAGCCAATCCCAGTATTTCCGGCAGTCGGTTCAATGATTGTCCCACCCTTTTTCACCTTCCCTGTCTGTAACGCTTGGGCTAAAAGTTCTTGACCAAGCCGGTCCTTCACACTGCCTCCCGGATTAAAGTATTCCAGTTTGGCAAAGATACGGACTTCATCTGGAAGCGGGAAATGGGTTATTTCCATCATCGGCGTTTCCCCGATCAACTCATGAATGTTTTTAAAGACTTTCATATTCGGACATCCTTTCATAGTTATCCTACCAATTTAATAAGAATTATGCAATAAAGAATAATCAGCGGAAAGACTTCCGCTGATCACTAATCATTCATTTCATTTTTTCAACCATTTTCAAAATCAGTGCCGCTGAATGTAGAGCCGCCGTTTCCAGGAATTTATCAAAGGAAATATTGGACTCCTTACCTGCGATATCCGAAAGGGAACGAATGATGACAAATGGTGTTTTGAATTGGAAGGCTACCTGTGCAATGGCTGCCGCTTCCATTTCCACCGCGTATAAATCGGAAAATTTCCCTCTGACGAATTCAACCCTGTCAGGATCATTCATGAAAGAATCCCCCGTCACGATCAGCCCTTTCGCCACTTGCATATTCTCTATTTCTTTAGCTGCTTCTTCTGCGATTGCAAGAAGTTTTTCATCAGGGATGAAAGCTGCAGGCAGCTGAGGGACTTGACCGTACTCATATCCAAAAATCGTCACGTCCACATCATGATGGCGAACTTCCGAGGATATGACCACATCCCCGACATTCAGTGCTGTATGATAACCGCCGGCAGAGCCAGTATTGATGACCGCATCCGGTTTGAATTTTTCTAAAAGGATCGTAGTGGACATTGCCGCATTCACTTTACCTATTCCCGATTTAAGCAAAATGACCTCGATACCATTCAGTGTGCCTGTATTGAACTCGGAACCGGCAATGGTCACCTGCTCCAAACCTTCCAATTTATCACGTAAAATTGTAACTTCTTCTTCCATTGCTCCGATTATGGCTACTTTCATTAGTAAAAACCTCTTCCTATAATTTTTCCGCCTCCATAATCCAGACAAATTGATTGCAGCGCTCGAAGTTCACTTTATATCCATTTGCTTCAAGTGCTTTTTCCAAAAAAGGAATCGTCGTATAATATTCCGTTTGCAAATCGTTCGCCAAATTATGAAAGCCCGCCTGCCTTGCATCAGAAATCGCTTGTTCATGCGCTTCCCTGGATTGATACATCGTATCCGCAAACACTATTTTACCACCAGTATTCAGTAACTTTCCATAGCTGGCTATCGCTTTTTCTTTTTCTTCATCGGTTAAATGATGAAACGCGTACGTACTCACGATCGAATCAACCTGTTCCGGCTTCGGAAAATCGATAAAATCGCCATCTACAATTTCTGTTTTCCCTTGCAACTTGCTTACCGCTATTTCCCTCATGGCAGGTGATGGCTCGATTCCCGATACCTTCAGGCCTTTCTTCAAAAGCCTTTCCGTCAAATTCCCGGTACCTACGCCAAACTCAAGCACATGGCCATGAACCCGATTGGTGACGCTGTCCAATATCCTATCATAATGTTTAAAAACCTCTTGATACTCAATATCGTGTCCACCAACCGTATCATCATACGATTTCGACCATTCCTCAAATAAATCTATAAATTCTCTGCCCATTTTATATACCACCCTGATAAATTTTTTTCTAAAGTATCGTTCACTGGAATCCGGGAATATCACAACGATATTCGCCCCCACTTGAAGCCTTGGCTGAATCCTTCATGGCCGCTGAAAATGCCCAAAAGAATTGCCGACAAACAGGCCTTCTTTAATCGTCAATTCCTTCACCATATAGAAAAGCTTCACGATCGCTTTTCGAATGGATCTTATCAAAATTCGTTTCATCCATATAGATTGGTAAAAATGCCATCCATATCCCCTTGGTTTCCTCCCGGATTAAAGTATTCCAGTTAGCCAAAGATACGGACTTCATTCAGTAACCGGAAATGCGTGATTTCAAATCACCGTCTTCTCCCCAATCAACTCATGGATATTAGGAAGGACTGTCATATCAGGACACCTTTCTAAGTTATCCTACCAGTTTAATGAGGTTTATGCAATATAGAATAATCGGCGGAAAGGCTTCCGCTGTTCAATAGATTCCTTGTACCTACGCAGGCCTTGTAGCACGTGACCATAAGCCTAATTGGTGAACTTTCCAATATCCTATCAAAATGTTTAATAACGTCTTGATACTCATTATCGTGTCCACCACCGTATCATCATACGATTTCGACCATTCTTCAAATAAATCTATAAATTTCTCTGCCCCTATGATTAGATAATAAAACCTATCAGCATAATATGAAATAAACACAAAAACAGTTCTTGTTTTTTAGGCAAATCCATTCATTCAGTTCAGATTGGTGTTAAACTAACAGTATCTAAATGTTGGAGGGGAACAGTCATGAGTTTTCAACTAGACTTAAACTTATTCGAAGATAAAATAGAATTTTTCGAGGCAGAAAGCATTAAAAACCTCGAGGAAAAAATTCAATCACAAATTGAAATCAATAAAGCGATCATGCTTCAGGTTCAATCCGTATCACACCAAATGTATGTAAGCGAGGAAGGCAGACGTTTTTACAGTGCAGTCGTACACTTTAAAGCAAAAAAGTGACCACAATGAAAAAACCCCCGAAAAGTGGAATTCCTTTCGGGGGTTTTTCGTTAATATTTTTTTATCCATTACCTTTTATCGTTTGTTTTCAGCTCTTCGACTTTTACAGGCTTCCAACCTGATCCGTCCACCCATTCGATATGGACCCGGAAGGTTTTTGGACTGTTCCCCTCAGAAACGGTACCGATCGCCGTATTAGGCGAACCGCCGTTTTGAAGCCACCAAAGTCTCATGCTTCCTTCATCGATTCCGGCTCCAAGAGCAATGGCCTTACTCATTTCATTCCAATCGACTGAGCCTTTTTGGAAGCTTGTAGTGTGTTCCCCGGATTGCTCAGTTCCAACTGGTTTCCAGCCCTCACTCGTATATGTAGCCGCGACATTGCCATCTCCGCTGCCTTCCACTTCCACAAGTTTGGCATCCCCTGCTTTTTCTGGGTCTGTTCCATCTTCAGACTTCTCTTCGGTATCTTCCTCCGTTGCTTTGCCATCTTCTTCTGTTGCTTTACTATCTTCTTCTGCCACTTCCTTCCCTGAATCGGTTTCTTCCTCTTTCCCAGCAGGTTTGTCCACTACTTTCCCCTGTTTATGGGCGATTTGTTTTTGTTCAGTCGTGGCTTTTTTTGATTCAGTGCCACCATCACTTAAGAAAATGGTGACAGCAACAATGACGATTAAAATGGAAACGATGGTGATTGCAATATTATATATTTTATTTACTTTTCTTTTTTGATCTCTCTGATTAAAACGTGAGCCCAAGGTCCATTCCTCCCTTACCATTTCTTACTGCCTCATTTTAACATGATTTAGCTAGAGATAGAAGGGAAGGGTTTCCTACACTTTCGTCAATTCTCGCTATTGTCCTGGTCCTTGGAGTACAAGACTTTTACAATATCTGAAAAAAGAGGCGTCATACTGGAACTGTTTTCCTTCGTTTCAAAACTTACGGTAACTAGAGCATATTTGGGATTTTTATATGGAAAGTAGCCTGCAAACCATTTATTGAGCTCCCCTTTTTCAATATTCGTCTGAGCTGTACCAGACTTGCCAGCTACCTCCACAGGCAAATCTCTCAAGGAAGCACCCGTCCCTTTTTCTTCCGTTACGACCTTCCTCAGGAGGTGCTGCATTTTCATCGTTGTATATGGGGAAAGTGTCTCACCGCCAATACTTTGATCGGGGAAATCGACTACGGTCGTACTATTGTTAAATTCGACCCTAGAAACGGCTTTGACCTGTTCCTTCTTGCCACCGCGGGCAATCGTTGCCATCATATTCGCTATAGCGAGCGGTGTCGTCTGGACATCCTGCTGGCCAATTGCTGTTTTGGCAATCATTTTGGGGTCCTTTTTTAAGCCGTCATCATGCCAGACCTTCCCGGTTTGTTCATGATGCAACTGGGTAACTTCCGTGTGATAAACATCCCCTTGCCAGCCCGTTTCGCCAATCAACCCTAGCATTTTTGCGTATTTATCCAAAAAGTCAGGATTCTTCTTAGAAATTTCCTGTGACAATTCGGCAAACGTCCTGTTACAGCTTTGGGCAAAGCTATTTTCAAAATTAAGCATGCCCAGTTCCCTCTGTTTATCCGTTTTCCCGTCAATCGTTAAATTACAATTAAATGTCCTGGTAGGACTAGCCGCTTCATAATCGATGGCCGCTGCTGCCGTGACCGTTTTAAAGACGGAACCTGGCGTTTTTTGAGTCAGCATCATATTGACGGCCCCTTCGCCATTCGGATCTTTTATATTAAGCGCAGGGCGTGATACCATTGCAACGATTTCACTTTTTTCGATATCGATCAGTACGAGACCGCCTTTTTTTATCCCGCGTTCATCGACGAGCTTCTCCGCTTTTTCCTGAATCTCTTTATCAATGGTCGTTACGACCTTGACTGGGTAGAGGGGATTCGCTGGTTCCACATATTTAACATCGACACCGAACATTGGGCCTCCGCTGGCATCCACGTGAAAAACGAGCTTCGATTCCCCAGCGGAAAGCAAGAACTCATCAAAGGTCCTTTGCAGTCCCGTATTGCCGATTTTCGTTTCAGGAGATAAATTCATGTCGGGATAACGTTTTTTCTTTTCCGCATCTGATATATTCGTCGTGCCGATCAATTGCGCTGCAGGGGTTTGATCGTGATATAATTTCTCGTTCACGGCAAAGACCCCGGGAATCTTCAATTGATTGATTGCCTTCGATTGGCTGGGCGTCAACTCTATCGGTTCATCTCCGCCAAATACAAATGGTTCATCCGCTTGTTCAATTGCCCGTTTCAACTCCGTTTCCGATCTGCCTATTATCGAGGCAATTTCATCTATAGGCCATGTCATTTTTTTCAAAAATGGAAATAGGACGAGCGTCGGGATCTCTTCATGTGCAAGTGGTTCCCCATTTCTGTCATAAAACTTTCCACGCCCATCATCAATCTTTAATATCTGTGAACGCTGATTCACACTTGCTTCTATTAGGTTCACATCATGCTTTGAAAAAGATTCTGTCGATACAAGTTGGATGTAGGCGAGCCTTCCTATGAGCATCAGCATGAAAGTGGTCAATAAAATAGCCAGCAACCTCATTCGTTTCTTTTTCATAAAATACACCTCGTAACCATTGTTGACGAGGTGCTAATTTTTAAACAATTATGAACAAATTTATCAATTCATTTTTCCGATAAAAAAGAGGATGCCCCTATGGACACCCTCTTAAGCCGTATTTAGCTGATGGAAACAATCTTGACGCTCATTTCGCCGCCAGGTGTCATGATCGATACCTTGTCGCCGACCCTTTTCCCTATTAGGCTTTTCGCGATTGGAGAATCATTGGAAATTTTCCCTTCGAATGGGTCCGCTTCAACACTCCCTACGATGGAGTATGTTTCTTCGTCACCATTTGGAAGTTCTACGAATGTTACCGACTTCCCAAGTGAAACTGTATCTGTATTCGAATCATTGCCTTCAATGATTTTAGCATTACGGATCATGTTTTCGATTGTTGTAATTCGTCCTTCAACGAATGCCTGCTCTTCTTTTGCGGAATCGTACTCCGAGTTCTCGGAAAGGTCCCCAAAACTGCGGGCGATTTTAATTCTCTCCACCACTTCTTTACGTTTAACCGTTTTTAATTGTTCCAGTTCCTGTTCAAGCTTTAACTTTCCTTCTTTAGTCATTGGATACTCTTTTTCAATTGCCAAAACCCTTCACTCCTTCTAATTCTTTACAGCAAGCATTCGCTGTGACAAGTTTATGTACTATAAGTGCTTAACCCTAATACTCGAGTCAAAATATATAATTGCGCAAATAAAAAAGTACGCGCATTGATACTAAGAAACATCCGTTCCTTAGTATATAAACCGACTGCAGTGAGCAGCCGGTT